>NZ_JAKZJU020000001.1:2125000-2332978 GCF_022809315.2 Mesosutterella faecium
TGCTGCTCGTCACCGACTCGTCCTTCCGCGGCCAGCAGACCGTGAAGACGATCGAGAAGCTCGTCGCCGACGGCTACGTCCCGGCCTGCGAGCGCATGGGCGTGGTGCTCAACCGCATCCCCGGCGACGAGCGCTCGAACGAGGACCTGAAGAAGGTCTTCAACCTGCCCGTCTACGGCTTCATCCCCTTTGACAGCGAGGTGGAGCAGTTCGACCGCAGGGGCGAGTCCCTCATGGGGCTGCCCGCGGGGAACGCGGCCCTCAAGGCCGTGCGCGCGACGATCGCGGCGGTCGACGCAAGCGAGCGCTGAAAATAAGCGCAAGCCTTCTGAAAGCTCTGAAGCCGGCATGAAGCGCCCGGTCCCTTTGAAGGGGCCGGGCGCTTTGCCTTCAGGCGAAGACTTCGGCGGCTGCCGCAAAGAGCGCGGGCCCCTTCGCCAGCCGCATGGGAACTACAATGTGAGAAACGCCCGGGATCCGCCCGGGAGACTCACCTTTCCCGGCAGGGGCCCCGGCCTTCCAGGAGTCCCTCCGAAGGATTTTCCCATCGTGAACTTCAAAGACCTTCCCGACCTCGTCCGATCACTCCTGCAGCTGCTTGCGCTTCTTGGCGTTCCCGCGTTTCCCACGGAGATGAAGGCGGCGCTCGCGCGCAGCGGCATGACCAACAAAGAGGCCGCAAAGTGGGTGGAAACGCTGGAAAAGGAGGGCTGGATCGAGCCTTCCGGCGTCAAATTTCAATTCTCTTCCCGGGGATACCTCGAGCTCGCCCGAGCCCTGAGCCCCGAAGAGCTCGAAGCGGCGGACACAGGGATGCTGTACTACTTTCACAGCTACCTGAATCCCGAGTCCGCCCGGGCGGTCCTCGTCGGAATGTCGAAATGCCTGCGCGGCCTTCCCCTGGACTCAAGGGACCGGCTTCGCCTGCAGGACTACCTGGTCACGATGCTGCTGGAGACCCGCGGCGACCTTCTCCTCGTGATTTTCCTCACCCCCGGGTTCGAACCGATGCTGCCGCTCATCCCACCCCAGGCGGTCGAAGCCTTTTACGGCAATGTCCTCGCCCAAGCCGAGGACGAGATTCCTCTGCGCGACGACGCTCTGGAGCGGCTCAGCTCCGGCCTTCAGGCAAGCGCCTTGGGCGAAGGCAGCAGGCAGGCGCTCGCCGACGAGCTCACGCTGCGCCAGGACTTCGTCCAGCACGGCAGACCCAGCGAATGCCTCGCCCGAATGCATGCAGGAACCGAGCCCTATGACGTCCTGCAGGCGATCCTGCTGCTGCAGGAAGGGCGCGACGACGAAGCCCTCAAGCTGATCAAGGAGACCCGAAGGCGCTTTGACGGCAGCGACCTCTTCGACCACTACCTCAGCAACTTCGTGCTCGGAGCCGCGCTCTACCGCAAAAAGGACAAGCCCGCGGTCTACCGGTCTCTGGGCGCGATCGCAAACCGATGCCGCAGGCTTGAGTCGCCCCTGCGGGGCCTCGCGCTGCTTGTGATCTGCGAGATGGCCCTGAACCGCCAGGTCTCCGAAGACACTCTGACCCGCGTGAAAAGCTTCTGCCTGGACCGCGACGCCCATGGTTACCTCGCAAAGGCCCTGGTCCGCTCGATCTGCCTTCATTTCCATGTCCTCTCAGCAAAGGAGGCGGGGCTCAACCTGAAGGCCTGCAGAAGCCTCGCCGAGGAGCCGAACTCCCCGAAGTTCATCGACGCGCAGCTGCTCGCCGCCCTCGGGATGAAGGAGGAGGAAAAGCGCCTCTACGAGCGCTGGGGCGTGAAGGGGCTGCTGCCGCCCTTTGCGAGCAAGCCCCAGTGGGAGAGCCTCCTTGAAAGCCTCAGCGTGCGCTGCGGCATGATGAAGAAAAAGGCCAGGCCTGCCGAGGCCGGCGCGGTGCGAGAGCGGATCGTCTACCTGGTCGACCCTGAGACCTTCACCGTCGCGCCGCTTCTGCAGAAGTCCAAAAACGGGGCGTCATGGAGCCGGGGCCGCAACGTCGCGCTTTCCAACTTCAAAAAGGCTGCGCTGCCCTGCATGACGGCCGAGGACCGGTCGGCGGCGCAGCTCACCCAGAGATACATGAGCTGGGAAGGGCCGGTCTATTCGCTCAGAGGCGCTGAGGTCCTCCTGCGGCTGGCCGGATGCGGCCGGGTGTTCAACGCCAGCAATCCCGAAGAACGCTTCGAGATCCAGACCGCGCCCCTCGTCCTCACCGTCCGGAAAAACGAGGATGGCAGCTACACCCCTTCGGCGAACCTCGGCTCGGGCGATGACGAGGCCGACCCCGGTGACATCCCGTCCGTCATCGTGCAGAGCCGCACCGACCGGGGCGTCACGCTCACCGCGGTGAGCGGCCCGCAGCGCGACATCCTGCAGGAGCTCCTCACGATGCCCTCCTTCCCCCCGGAGGCGAAGGAGAAGCTCTCGGCCTTCCTGGCCGAGGTCTGCCCGGTGCTCCCGGTGGTCTCCGACCTGATCGGATCCGAGTCGGCTGCGCCCTCGCGCCAGGGCTCGAGCGTCGTCACCTTCCGGGTCTCGCCCTCGGGGAAGGAGGACTTCCTCATCCGCGCCGACGTTTTCCCGCTCCCGGGGGTGGAGTTCGCCTGCCGCCCGGGCGAGGGGCGCGAGAGCCTCTTTCTGCCGACCCGCGAGGGCCAGGTGCAGGTGCTGCGCGACCTGAAGCTCGAGTCGCAGCACTACGAGGCGGCGCTCTCCGAGCTCTCAGGCCTCGGCTCCTGCATGGAAGGGCCCGGCAGCTGGCGCTGCGGGCTCGAGGACTGCCTCGACTTCCTGGGGGCGCTTCAGCGCTGTCCCAAGGGTTCCGTCGAGGTCCAGTGGCCCGCAGGCGGGAAGCTCACTCGATCGCGCGGGCGCATTTCCTTTGACTCGCTCAGGATCTCGGCCGGCCGCGCCGGGGCCTGGCTCGAGCTCGGGGGCGAGGTCGACGTGGACGGCCGCTCGCTCATGACGATCTCGCAGCTCCTCGAGGCGGTCCGCGCCGCAAAGGGCCGCTACGTGCGGCTCTCGGAGGACAGCTACGCGGAGGTCTCGGAGGCGCTGAAAAAACGGCTTCGCGCGGTCTCGCTCCTTGCAAGGGAAAAAGGCGGGAAGGTGGAGCTTCCCTCCGTCACGGCCCCGTTCCTGCAGGACTTGAGGCGCGGGGGCGCGGCGCTCAGCGCCGACCAGGCCGCCGACGCCCTCTTCGAGCGCATCGACGAGGCCTCGAAGCTTTATCCGAAAATCCCCCAGGACCTTCGCGCGGACCTGCGCGACTACCAGGCCGAGGGCTACCGCTGGATGTCGCGGCTCGCGAGCTGGGGGGCCGGGGCGTGCCTCGCCGACGACATGGGGCTCGGGAAGACGGTGCAGGCGATCGCGCTCCTCCTCTCCCGCGCAAAGGAGGGGCCGGCGCTCATCGTCACGCCCGCCTCGGTCCTTTACAACTGGAAGAGCGAGCTCGGGCGCTTCGCGCCGGGGCTTCGCTGCGTGATGTTGGGAGCCGGAAACCGCGAAAAGACCGTGCGGGAGGCCGGCGCGGGCGACGTGCTTCTCACGACCTACGGGCTTCTCGCGAGCGAATCCGACCTTTTCGCGGGCCGCGCCTGGCGCACGGCGGTGCTCGACGAAGCCCACATGATCCGCAACCGCGGCACCAAGACCGCGCAGGCGGCGCAGCGGCTTGACGCCGCCTTCCGCCTCATCCTCACGGGCACCCCGGTGCAGAACAACCTGAGCGAGATCTGGAGTCTCTTCGAATTCATCAACCCGGGGCTGCTCGGCAGCTTCGAAGCCTTCACCGGGCGCTTCATCACGCCGATTGAAGTCCGCCACGAGCCGGGGGCCCGGCAGACGCTGCGGCAGATCATCTCGCCCTTCGTGCTGCGCCGCACCAAGGCCTCGGTCCTTGAGGAGCTGCCGCAGAAGACCGAAATCACGCTCCCGGTGGAGCTGAGCGAGGCCGAGCGCGCGCTCTATGAAAAGATCCGCTCCGAAGCCCTGATCCGGGCCGAGGAGAAGGAGACGAGCACGATCGACCTCCTTGCCACGCTGATGAAGTTGCGGCAGGCCGCGTGCAGCCCGAAGCTCATCGATCCCTCGCTTCCGTTCGAGTCCTCCAAGGAGGAGGCCTTCATGGGGCTCGTGCGCAACCTCATCGCCGCCGGCCACCGCGCGCTCGTCTTCAGCCAGTTCACGAGCCACCTCGCCCTGATCCGCCAGGCGCTCGACAAGGCGGGGATCCCGTACCTCTACATGGACGGCGCGGTGCGCGCCTCCGAGCGCGCCGCGCTTGCCGAAGAATTCCAGAAGGGCGGGACGCCGCTTTTCCTCATCAGCCTCAAGGCGGGCGGCACGGGCCTCAACCTCACGGCGGCCGACTACGTGATCCACCTCGACCCCTGGTGGAACCCGTCGGTCGAGGACCAGGCCTCGGACCGCGCCTACCGCATCGGGCAGACGATGCCGGTCACGATCTACAGGTTGATCGCGCGCGGCACGGTCGAAGAGCGGATCCTCGAGCTGCACAGGACGAAAAAGCAGCTCTCGGACGCGCTGCTCGAAGGAACCGACGCCCCGAAGTCGCTCTCGCGCGAGGACATCGTGAAGCTGCTCGAGCAGTCGACGGGGGAGTAAGACTCCTCGAAAACGCGCAGGCCCCCTTAGGAGAGGGGGGCCTGCGCTTCAAAAGCCTGGGGCGGCGGGGACAGCAGCCGCCTGCCTTTCCTTTTTTCCTTTTAAGGCGGAGGCCTGCTCCTCCCCGCTTCCCAGCAGCTCCCCTTCGAGCTGCAGGAAACCCTCGGTGATCAAGGAGGCCGCCTTGTAGAAGTCCGTCCCCGGGCACTTCCTCACGTCCGCGCAGAAGGCGGGAACCCAGGGCGAGAGGTGCTCGGCGAGGGACTTCTTCTGCTCCCCCGAGGTCTTCTCCGCGGCCGCCGCATCGCCCTTTCCCCGCGCGGCGCGCTCCTCGGCGATGAGGTTCGCCATGAACTCGAGCTCAAGCCCCAGGTGGTCTTCCGGGAGGTCCTTGTCCTTTTTGGCAAAGCCCTTCTCGCTGTAGATCCGGCAGACCTTCTCCCAGGCCTCCTGCATCACGAGGTGGTCCTTGCTCGTGTAGACGGACTCGATCGGGAAGGCCGCGCCCCCTCGTAGATCCCGGCCGCGAGGAAGATCCTCGCGTAGTCGACCGCGAGGTCGGTGACGGGGTCTTCGCCGGGCGAGGCGAGGTACTTCCTCATCCGGCCGTAGCCCTCATCGAGCGCGGCGTTTCCGGTCGACTCCGGGAAGGCCATCTTCCGGACCGCCTCCCAGAGCGGCGCGTCGACCTCGCTTCGATAGAGCCGGCCGAGAAACCGGTAGAGGCCCTCGCGGTTCGCGAGAATGAGCTCAGTTTCATCCATTTGTCGTTCCTTTCGTTTGAAAGAAAGGTGGGCGGAGCGGCTCCGTCCCCTTCCCTTTGCGTCTCGATCCTGCGGAGGCCGAGGGGGGCTTCAGCAGCCCCCGCCTCCCCTGCGCCCCCCAAAAAGCTTACTTCGGCTTTGCGGGGTTCGACTGCCAGGTCGCGGTCTTCTTGTGCAGGATGTAGCGCACCGTGGGCTTGTTGCCGTAGTCGGGAAGCGAATGCACGTTTTCCTTGCCTGCGGCGGCGAGGACCTTCGAGACGTTGCTCTTCGGGTCGTCCACGTCGCCAAAAAAGCGGCAGCGGGCCGTGCAGGCCTTCACGCAGGCGGGCTGCTCGCCCACGGCCTGGAGGTGCTCGCAGAGCGTGCACTTCTCCACCACCTTCTTCTCCGCGTTGTAGGAGCGGGCGCCGTAGGGGCAGGCCTTCATGCAGGCCTTGCAGCCGATGCACTTCTCCTTGTCGATGCGGATCTGGCCGTCGGCGGTGCGGTAGGTCGCCTTCGTGGGGCAGACCTTCACGCAGGGCGCGTCCCTGCAGACCTGGCAGACCGCGGGGAGGAAATACTCCTTCAGGTTCGGGAACTTCCCCATCGGGCCCACGTCGATCACGCGGGTGTAGTACATGCCGAGCGGCACGCCGTTTTCAAGCTTGCAGGCGATCTCGCAGGCGAGGCAGCCGTTGCAGCGGTCGAGATCGATCACGAGTGTTTTCTGGGCCATGATTAGAACTCCACATTCTTTGTCGGATCAGAAGGCTTGGGCAGCCACGCCTTGAACTGTTCGGGCCTCGTCCAGACGCCCTTCGGGGCGCCCGGGGCCTTCGAAATCCGCACCTGGTAGCCGCGAAGCGTGTAGGTGCCCACGAACGCGTTGAACGGCGGGTCGTTCTTCGACAGGCAGTTCACGTTCATCTCCTTCCAGCCGCGGGTCGCGGTGTGAAGGTTCTCCGGGTTCCAGAAGCGCTCCATGTAGACCACGCCGGGGTTCACGCCCTGAGTGACCCTCACGCGCGCCGTGATCTTGCCGCGGCGGCTCTCGACATAGGCCCAGTCGCCGTGCTTCACGCCGTACTTCTTCGCCGCGTCCGGATGCACCCAGATCTCCGGCACCGGATAGATCTCGCGCATGAACGGCACGTTGCGCAGCGTCCCGTGGTGGTACATCGGGATGCGGCCGTTGGTCATCACGAGCGGATACTGCTTCGTGATCGGACGCAGCGGGCTCTCGGCGGGCTCGTGGTACTGCGGCAGCGGATCGTAGTCGTGCGAGGCGGGCGGCAGCTTCTCCTTCGCGTAGGGAGCGCCGGTGCGGCCGAGGTTGATGAAGACCTCGCCGTAGAGCTCGAGCTTGCCGGACGGCGTATGGAACCCCTTCGGCTTGCCGGTCTTCGGATCCTTCTGGCTGTAGACGTGGTACTGGTTCCACTTGTCAAACGGCATCCAGGTGTAGGGGTTGTGCGCGAGGAGCTTCTTCCAGGTGAGCCCGATCCTGGAGAGGTTCATGTCGAGCAGCTGCTCCATCGAGTCCCAGTACGGGACGTCGAGCTTGCCGCCGTGGGCCTTCATCCAGGCCGCGTCGCGGGCCTTTTTGCAGTTCTCGTGCCCGAGCTCCGCCAGCCGCTTCACGAGCTGGCCCCAGAAGAGCGTCTCGTCGCAGGTCTCCCAGAGGTGGGTGACCGCCTGGCGCGCGAACACCATGTTGAGGTTCTCGACCAGCATGTTGGTCTCGAGCCACTCGGTGGCCGGCAGCAGCATGTCCGCGTACATCGAGAACGAGGTCGGGTACATGTACATGTGCACGATGAAGTCGAGCTTCTTCATCGCGGGCTCCCAGGAGGAGGCGTTGCCAAGCACCGCGAACTTGTTGCCGGAGCGCTCGATCCAGATGTGCGGCTGGTAGGGCTTGCCCGTCTTGATCGCGTGCAGCACGGCCGGGATCTGCGCGGCGTCCCACTGCAGGAGCCCCTTGTACTCGATGCCGCCCAGGCGCTTCTTGAGCTGGCCCTTCGGAAGGATGAAGGAGCAGGCGGTGGCAAGGCTTCCGGCCGGCACCACGTTGCTCGAGGGGCGGCGCTGCATGAGCGCGCCGGGCTTCTCCACGTTGCCCATGAGGGCGTTCAGGATGCAGGCGCCCATGGCCGCCTCGACCGAGTCCTGGTTCTGGTCGGTCGCGACGCCAAGCGAAATGCCGCCCGGGCCCGAGACGTAGATCTTGATCGCCTGCTCGATCTTCTTTGGCTCAAGCCAGCAGGTCTTGCCCGCCTTCTCAAGCGTCCAGGGCTCGCAGCGCTCCTTCAAGAGCCTGAAGCCCGTCTTGCAGGCGATGCCGTTTACGGCGTGCTCGTCGGCGATCGAGGTCGTGGGGCCGCCGTACATGAGGCCGAAGGCGAGCGTGCGCGGCAGGAAGCACTGCGCGCAGCCCGGCTCGAAGAAGTTGGGGGTGCCGAACGTGTTGGCGAAGCGGCGCACGCCGCGGAAGGCGGGGTTGCCGCCGCCGCCCGTGGAGACGAGAACCGACTCGGCGCCCCACTTGCGGCGCGCCTCCATCAGCTTCTTGGCGATGATGTCGATCGCCTCCTTCCAGGAGATGCGCTTCCACTTGTTCTCGCCCCTCCTGCCCACGCGGATCAGGGGGTACTTGTTGCGGTTCGGATTGTAGAGAGCCCAGACGCCGGCCAGCCCCTTCGCGCAGAGCGTGCCCTTGCTCATCGGGAACTCGGGGTTGCCCTCGACCTTCACCACGCGGCCGTTGCGCACGTGGGCGAGCACGCCGCAGTTGTGAATGCAGGCGCGGCAGCTGGTCTTCACGATTTTGGTTTCGTCCTTGCGGCGGGCCGGGGCGGCGTGGGCCTGCGCGACAAGCCCCTCGCCCGAGGGGCCGGCGACCGCGGCCGCGATGCCGGTGATCGATGTGGCCTGGAGAAAACTTCTCCTCGATATCAGGGACTGCTCCATGTTCTGTCTCCTATTGTTGCAGTCGACGGCCCCGCCCCACTGGAGTTATTGGAGTTGCCGGGCGCAGGCCGTTCGTATCAATTCAGTCTTGGCTGAATTGGCCAGACCATCCCACAAACAGGTCACTCCGTCAAAAATCCGTTATGGCAAAACAGGATAGCGATATAGAATAAACAGGATTTGATAAAGGTTTTCCCAGTCTTAAATCCGACTTGAAAGATCGGGATAACTGCGCTCACTGGTTTGATTTGATTTGTAAAAATATTTAAAGGATCCCCGCCGCCCGGAAACCGGGCCTATATGGCCGGAGCTATATAAGCCGCAGCTTCAGCAGTCCGCACCCAAAGTCAGGTAACTGACTTTGACGCCACGGAAGCGGTTTCCCCGGATCCTTCCAACCCGACAGAAAGCAGCATCATGAAAACACCACCGCTTTACTTGAACGCCAGGCAGCAGATCCTCGAGCGGATCCGCCGGGGCGAGTGGAAGCCGGGCTCGAGAATTCCCGGCGGGCTCGAGAATTCCCGGCGAGCTCGAGCTCGCGGCGCTGCTGGGCGTGAGCCAGGGCACCGTGCGCCGGGCGGTGCACGAGCTCTGCGAGCGCAACATCCTGATCAAGCGCCAGGGCAGCGGCACCTACGTGATGAGCCCGCGGGAGAACTTCGAATTCTTCAAGGACCGGATCAACTGGCTCGTCCCCGACGACCCGCGCGCGGGCATCCGGCTCGGGAACCTCGTGCGGGTCGAGCGGCTCGAGGCGCCGCTGCGGGTGGCCGAGCGGCTGGGGCTCCCCGCCGGCAGCGAAGTCTTCCACATCCGCCGCCTCTACAAGTACGAGCGCGAGACGACCGTCTCCACGTTCGACGACGTCTACCTGCCCGCCGGGCTCTTTCCGGGGCTTACCGAAGAGATGCTGCGAAAGACGAGCGACGCGGTGCGAAGCCTCTACCCCTTCTACGAGTCGCACTACGGGCTTGCGGTGGCCTACATGGAGGACGAGGGCCGGGCGGTGCTCTTAAACCACAAGCAGGCCGTTTTCGCCGACGTCCCCATGCCCTACCCCGCGATCAGCGTGGAGCGCCGCTCCTACACGCTCGACGGCCGGATCGTGGAGCTGCGCATCATGGTGAGCGTCACCGACCGGCAGAAAATGGTCCAGCGCTTCGGCACGGATCCGAGGGACCTGAAGGAGACAAAGGACTGAGAGCCCCCTCCGCAGGCCGCCCGGGGACTCCGGCGGCCGCGCTTTACTTCCTGAAGGCGAGGCTGCCGGCCGCCAGGAGCAGCGCGAAGGCGATCGGGATCAGGAACGCCTTTTCCATCCCGATCGAGTCGGAGACCGAGCCCAGCAGCGGCGGCAGGAACAGCAGCGTCCCGTAGCCGATCGTCGAGACCGCCGAGCAGGCCGCCCCCGGGTCGACGCCCGGGCAGCTGCCCGCGCGGCTCATCACGATCGGGACGGCCGGGGCCACGCCCGCGCCGGCCAGGAAGAACCCGGCCAGGCAGACCGCGGGGCTGTCCGCGGCAATCGCGACCACAAAGCCCGCGGCGACGAGCAGCCCGCCCGCGGCAAGCAGCGTCGCGTCGCCCAGGCGCTCGCGCAGGTGGTCGGTGAAGAGCCGCACGAGCGCCATCGCCGCGGCCGCGGCCCCGAAGCTGAGCGCCGCGGTCGACTCCGGCGCCCCCTTGACCGAATGCAGGAAGATGCTCCCCCAGTCGCCCACCACGCCCTCGCTCGAAAAGGCGCAGATCTCCATGAAGCCGCAGAAATAAACGAACAAGGGCAGGCGCGGGCGCCGCGCGGCGTCCCGCCTGGGGATGTCCTCCTGCAGGTGCCGCCCGGCCGGGGCCCGGCAGGCGAGGCACACGAGCGAGAAAAAGAGGAAGTTCGCAAAGGCCCCGGCGCCCGCCCAGGCGAAGGCCGCGCCCAGCGCAGCCCCCAGAATGCAGCCGAGGCTGTAGCCCGCCTGCATCCGCCCCATGAGGCGGCTGCGGCTGTGCGCCTCGAGCAGGATCGCCTGCGTGTTCATGCAGACGTCGAAGATGGCGACCGCAAGCCCCAGGCCCGCAAAGACCGCGAAAAGCGAGAACTTTCCGGGGGCGAGCCCCGCCAGCGGCAGGAGCAGGAACAGCGCAGCCGAGGAGACCCGCAGGAGCCGCGCCGAGGTGTAGCGGCGGATGAGCCGCCCGCAGAACAGCAGCCCGGTGACCGAGGCCGCCCCGAGGCAAAGGAGCGCGAGCCCCACCTCCGCGTCCCCGATCCCTGCCCCCGCCTTGATGGCGGGCATGCGCGAGGTGAGCAGCGAATAGTACCCGCCCGCGGCCGTAAAGAAGAAAAAGCAGCTCAGAGCGTCCGACGGCAGCAGCCGGCCCCGATTGGTCACAAGCGCACCCTTCAAGAAAAAAGTCCTGAAAGTTCCGAGTTTATCGGCCCTCTCCCCGGTCCGCAAGAGGCCGCGCGGGCGCTGTTTTAAAATGATCCGCTGCTTACGCTTTTTTTATTTTGCTGAAGGACCGCGCCCATGCCCACCGAAAGGCTTTACTACGCGCCAGGCTGCCTTGAGGCGGACTGCCGCGTCATCTCCTGCTCCCCTCTTGAGGGAGGACTCTTTGCCATCGTGCTCGACCGCACGCCCTTCCACCCGAAGGGCGGGGGCCAGCCCGCGGACCGCGGCACGCTTGCGGGCGTGCCGGTCGAGGCGGTCTACGAGGACGGCTCGGGCTGCATCGTGCATGCCGCGGCGGGCCCCCTGGCCGAGGGCTCCTGCGTCCGCGCCCGGGTCGACGAGGCCGCGCGGACCCTGCACTCGAGGCTGCACTCCGCGGCCCACCTCTTCTCCGCCTGGCTTGAGTCGCGGGGCTGGCAGGCGGTGAAGGGCGACCACTTCCCCGGCCAGAGCCGCGTGGTGTTCAAGCCCCGGGACGCCGGCAGTCCCCCGCCCCTGCCCGAGGCGCACGAAATCGAAGAGTTCCTGGAAAAGACCGCCGAAGAGAAGCTGCCCTTCAGGCAGAGCGTCGACGCCCGGGGCTGGCGCACCGTCACCTGGGGGAGCCTCCCCGCCTATCCCTGCGGGGGCACGCACGTTGCAGACACCTCCGGGATCGGGACGATCCGGGTGACGAAAATCAGGTTCCGGAAGGGCGAGCTCTCCGTCTCTTACGAAGCCGCCTGAAGCGGCGGGCCCGGCGCGGGTTCGCGCGCCCGCCCGAAAAAAAAGGCCTTCGGCTCTGCAGAGAACCGAAGGCTTAAATCTAGGAGACTGACCCGAAGGAAAGGAGCGGCAGGCCGTCGCCGGCTGCTTTTTCTTTCCTCCCGCAGAAGGAGGCCCAGGAGACATGGGGCCCCGTTCCATACTTGAGTACTTTACTCGGATTTAAGGAAAAATCAATACCCGAGCAATCCAGTACACAATTTTTTACTTTTCCCTTTCCCCCGGCCGGTCATCAGGCCTTCCCGAACACGCGGGTGAGGTGCTCCTTCCAGCGCGCGAGGTCGGAGTCGATCTTCGGATTCTTCACAACGTCGTTGCAGGCAAAGGAAGGCAGCGGCTTCATGCCGAGGAACTGGTTCGCCTTGTGCAGACCGAAGAAGGTCGCGTCCATCCCGCGCCCCTCGAAAAACTCCTTCGGGTCCGTAAAGGCCGTGCGGGGCGCGTTCCAGGTGGCCGAAATCATGTAGCGCTTGTCGGTGAGCAGCCCCCCGGTGCCGTAGTTGTGCTCGGGGTTGTCGCGGTGACGCCCGTCGCCCGTGATCATGCCGGGGCCGAACACCAGGTCCTCGTAGTTCTTCAAGGCGGCCGGGGGCTCCATCCACCAGGCCGGGAACTGGTAGATCACGGCGTCGGCCCAGAGGATCTTCTGCCTTTCCTTCTCGGGCTCGTACGGATCCTGCAGCCGGGTGATCTGCACCTTATGCCCCAGGGCTTCCAGCGTCTCGCGCGCGGTGTCGGCAAGCAGGTGGTTGAGGCCGCCCCGGGAGCTGCCGTAGGCCAGGCCGCTGTCAACGATGAAAACATTCATGAGAAAGACTCCTTAAAAAAACGTCAGGGTTCTGCGGGTGAATGTAACTCTTTTGCCCGAAGGTCCCGAGGCCGCAGACGAAAAGCCGCCGCATCGGGGGGACAGTTCAGTTCACCCCCTCAAAGCGGCGGCTTTTCCTAAAGCGGAGAGGCCTCTGTCCGGGCCCAGACTCTTAGAAGCGGTGGCGGATGCCCACGAACACCTGCTGGGTGTCATTGCCCGGGGCGCTCGTTGCGAAGTGCTCGGCGCTGTCAGGGCCGGCCTCAATCGCGAACTGCGCGTTGTCTTCCTGGATCAGGGCCTCGACGCCCGCGTAGAGCATCGTGCGCTTGGAGAGGTCATAGTCGAAGCGCGCGCCGAAGCTGTAGGCGTCGGACTTCTTGAGCGTCCTGTTCTTGTAGTAGGCCGCGGTGGTGTTGAGCCTGCCGCCCAGCATCGGGGTGGTGGTGCCGATCTGCACGATCCAGAAGTCATTGCGGGCCGCCGTGTCGTTGCCTTCCTTCCACTCGAACTGGATCGCGGGCTTCGTGAACCCGAAGTCGTAGCTCATGGCGAGCTCATAGTACTGGTCGTGGCCGCGGCCCGTGCGGTAGAACCCCGGAGTCGGGGTCGAGAGGTTCTGGTAGAGGGCGCTGCCCATGATGAAGAGCGGTCCCTTCGCGTACTGCAGGGCGATGTTGTAGACGTTGCCGTTCGAGCTCGAGGTCTTGTCGCCCTCGCCGAAGGCCATGTAGGCCATCGCGGAGAAGCCCGCGTAGCTCGGGGTGGCCCAGAAGATCGAGTTGTTGCGGCGCACCAGGTCGTCATTGGTGGGGTCGGAGCCGCCCATCGTGGCGCCCGGGCCCGGATAGAAGAACGGAGAGGAGGCGGTGCCCAGCGACAGCCCGTTCACGTCGCTCATCGCCCAGGTGAGGAAGTGGGGCGTGTACTGGCGGCCGAACGAAATCTGGCCGAAGTGGCGGTTCTGCAGGCCCACCCAGGCTTCGCGGTGGAAGATCCTGTTGGTGTTGCCGGCGTAGGACTGGGCGTAGGTGCCGTCGTCGGCGAGGAACCCGGACTCGAGCTTGAAGACGGCCTTCGTGCCGCCCCAGACCGGGAGGTCCTCCTCACCCTTGAAGCCGAAGTAGCTGCCGGTCGAGCCGCCGGAGCTCAGGGCCGAGCTCACGGTGCCGCTGTCGTTGTTCACGGCGACGTATTCATCGATCGCACCGTAGACGGTGACGGAAGGGGCGGCCTGGGCCGCGGCGGCTCCGAGCCCCAGTGCGGCCGCGCAGGCGGCGGCAACGAGTGATTTGCGCATTTGTCTTCTCCTTTGTCTTGAAGTCTCGGATTCCAGCCGCGGCGAAACAGCGGAAATCCGGCTCCTGATAAGGCAAAGATATGAAAATTCGAAAACCAACTGCGTTGCCTAGGCGACAGTTTGTGAAAAATGGGAGGTTTTGCCCGCAGGGAGGCAGATGTGCTGTTGCTTTTTTGCAACAACCTGAAGAGTTCTTCCTGAAAACGTGGCCTGCCGCACAGAAAATTCTGGCCTCCGAGGCCAATCGCCGCTACTATGGGCCTTACCCTCCCAGGCTCCCCCCGTAAGCAGCCGGGAAAGGCCTCTTTTTAGGAGAGCAATCCGTGCGTCAGGTTTTTCTCAGCCGCCCTTGGATCCATCATGAAGAGCCCGGCCCTCTGGCCGCCATCTTTGAAAAATACGGCGTCCGCCGCAAACTGCCGAAGGGGCACCTCTTCACCCACGGCGGGGAGCAGGGCGACGTGAGCTATCTCGTGAAGGGCATGGCGTTCTTTTCCATTCCGGACAATGAGGACCGGGACCGGATCTTCGCCCTGCTGCCGCCCCACCGGGTGATCGGCGACCTAGACGCCCTCACGGAGTTCCACCTCAACATCATCGCGGTGACCGCCCGCCCCTCCGAGGTCCTCACGGTGTCCGGCGACCTCTACCGGCGCGAAGTCCTGAAGGACCCCAAGCTGCTCTATCTCTATACGCGCAGCGCGATCACCAAGGAAGAAGCCCATATGGAAGGGCTTTTCGCGAACTTCACCTTCCCGCTCGAAAAGCGCCTGATCGCGCTTTTCTCCGCCATCATCGGCACCTACTACCCCTTAAAGCCCCAGGACTGGAATCCGCTGCCCCTTAACCTCACGACCTTCGAGATCGCCGACATCGTCGCCTCCAACCGCTCGACGATCAGCACCATTGTGAACGAGTGGGTCGACAAGGGGCTCGCCCGCCGGGACGGCAGGCGACTGGTGCTTCACGGCGCCCTTTTTGAAAACGACTACGACTGGACGCGGGAGCTCGACCAGGCGCAGCGCCGGCGGATGCTCGGGAAATAAGGCCAGAGAATCTTCCCGTCCCAGCCCTCAGCGTTTTTTTGTTGCTCAGTCGACACCGCTTCCGTGCTTCTCTTTATATCCTTTTCCTTATGGGCGGAAAGAGCCGGGCGGATTCTTCGCCTCCTGCTTTCCGCAGCACAGCAGACAAAGGAGATGTCACCTATGAGCTTCAAGAGATTCCTGTCCAAGACGGCGGTGGCGGCGG
This sequence comes from Mesosutterella faecium, assembly GCF_022809315.2. Taxonomy (NCBI): domain Bacteria; kingdom Pseudomonadati; phylum Pseudomonadota; class Betaproteobacteria; order Burkholderiales; family Sutterellaceae; genus Mesosutterella; species Mesosutterella faecium. The sequence goes on from NZ_JAKZJU020000001.1 coordinate 2,139,923, forward strand.
CTGTCATCGCGATGGCCGGCGCTGCGGGCGCCGCTGAGAACAGCCTGGCGGCCGACGTGGTCGTCGTGGGCGGCGGCGCGGCCGGCATGGCCGCCGCCACGGCCTCGGTCGACGCGGGCCTGAAGACGGTGCTGCTTGAAAAGAACGCCTTCGTCGGCGGCGGTGCCGCCCTGGCCGAAGGGCTCTTTGGCGCCCAGACCGAGTGGCAGAGGCTGAGGAACTACTCGCTGCCGGTCGACTACGCCTACGACCGAATCATGAACTTCACCCACTACAAGGCGAACGGCGCCCTGGTGAAGCGCTTCCTTCGGGGCTCTGCCGGCAACCTCGACTGGCTCGCCGCCCATGGGATGAAATTCAACCTCACGCAGATGTCCACCACGGAGCTCATCTCCTGGCACGTCGTCGGCCCCTACAAGGGAACGGAGCACGGCGCGGCCTACATCCAGCTGCTCAATGACTACGTGCTCGCCCACGGCGGCAAGATTTACACCAATACCCCGGCCAAGTCCCTCATCAAGGAAGGCGGCAGGGTTGTGGGCGTGAAGGCCGCGGACAACAAGGGCAACACCTACACGATCCGCGCGAAGGCGGTCGTGATCGCCTCGGGCGGCTACGGCAACAGCCCCGAGAAGCTGCGCGACTGGGCGCACGTGAACCCGAAGCTCGTGCAGCCGACCGCGCCCCTTAACAAGACGGGCGACGGCATCGTGATGGCCCGCGAGGCGGGTGCGGCCCCGGGACCCGTGGGACTCATGCTGCATCCCGGCACTGAGGGCAAGGGCATCAAGTTCCTGGGCGACCTCTACTCTCTCACCTGGGCCCCGCGCAGCATGTGGGTGAACGCCGACGGCAACCGCTTCGTGCGTGAGACCGTGGTGCACGAGTTCTCCGACACCGGCAACGCCCTCATCGCGCAGCGCGGCGAATACGCCTGGGCGATCTTCGACGAGAACCAGGTGAAGTTCTACGAGACCAAGGGCATCGACAACGGCGTGGGCGTCCTGATCCCGACCGGCAAGAAGCTCACCAACCTCAGGAAGGAAATGGCCGAGGCTGACGCCGCCAACTCCGACGGCTTCAAGAGCGCCGCCACCCTGGACGAGCTCGCCGCGAAGATCGGAGTTCCGGAAAAGAACTTCAAGGCCGCGGTCGAGCAGTACAACAAGGCCTGCGAAGTGGGCTACGACGCCGCCTTCCAGAAGGAGTCTCCGTGGCTGGTGCCGCTCAAGAAGGGGCCGTTCCACGCGCTTCGCGTGAAGCCCTACCACTTCACCTCCTACGGCGGCGTGGTGGTCGACCAGTACCTGCGTGCCCTTGACACGAACGGCAAGCCGATCACCGGCCTTTACGTGACCGGCATGGACGCGTCCGGCACCTACGGCGACACCTACCCGGTGTTCACCTCCGGCAACGCCTTCGGCTTCTCCTCCTGGTCCGGCCACGCAGCCGTCACCCAGGCGATCAAGGATCTGAAGCTCAAGTAACCGTCTGAAACTCTCTCCACTCAGACGGAGCCGCCGGGGCTCAAAAACAGTCCCGGCGGCTTTTCTTTTGTCATCCCTCAAAAGCGCCTCTCCCCCTCTCGGGAGGGGCCGGCGGTACGCGGCCCGCGCTACTCCTGCGCGAGCTTTCTCAGGGCCTCGCCTTCCACCCGATAGTTCGTCCAGTCCGACATCGGGCGCGCTCCCCGCGACAAGTAAAAGCGGATGGAGGGCTCGTTCCAGTCGAGACAGGTCCACTCGAGCCTGCCGCAGCCTTCCTCCAGGGCGATTCCGGCCAGGCGCTTCAAAATGGCGCCCCCGATCCCCCTGCCGCGGAACTCCGGCAGGACAAAGAGGTCTTCCAGATAGATCCCCGCCCGGCCGAGGAAGGTTGAAAAATTGTAGAAATAGACCGCAAAGCCCGCCTCCCGGCCCTCCACCATGGCAAAAAGCACCCTGGCCTTCTTTTTGTCAAAGAGCCATTCCTCGAGCACCGCCTCGGTGGCCGTCACCTGATCCTGCAGACGCTCATAGGCCGCAAGCGCGCGGATCATTTGCAGGATGACCCCCACGTCCTTTCTCTGCGCCTGCCGGAACGTCACCGCCATTTCAGCGGAATTCTCGCCCATAGTTCTTTTCTCCTCTTCTCTTCAGGCTCCGGAAAAACGCGGGCCGTTATCTTTGCCGAAATACAGTGCTTCTTTTCAGTATAGAAACCCGCCAGCCCGCGGCGGCCCCGGAGGAGGTTGTTTCCAAAGTGTTTCTGATTCTCGCATTTGGTTGCACTTCAGAAAGGTTTTTTGCAGGCCCCGCAGGTATAGTTTCAGGCATGGGAATCAAGCGTTCCCCTGCGAATCGGCACCGCCCCGAACCGCAGTATTCTGCATGGCGGACTCTCCTTTGAATGTGTTTTTCCGGCAGCTTTGCAAAAAGTCTGCCGGTTTTTTTTGCCTGCTGCCGCACCTTCTCTCCCATCGGCCGTGCAGCTGCCCCGCGGACGCTCCTTGAACTGCCGTTAACAAAAAAACATCGATAAATCAATCCTCTCTATAGACTTTAATTCAGGAGAATTTGTCTTCAAAGAGAGCTAGATGAATAAAGCCGCAAAGTTCTTCGCTACGGCGGCTGTCCTTGCCGTGAGCGCTTCCTCAGGAACCTCCTCTTACCTGAAGATCAACGGCACCGTAGACACATTCATCGCCGTCAACCGTATGGGCAGCGAGTACTCGAGCGCGCTTTCAAGCGGCGGCGTCAACGCGACGCACATCGGAATGCAAGGAGTGGAAGACCTTCAAAACGGCAGCCAAGTGTTCTTTAACCTTGACACCGCGTTTTACATCGACCAAGGCTCGTACAGCGGGACGAACGACGGCCGTACATTGTTCGACCGGGAGGCCGAGGTCGGCATCCGCGGCTACTGGGGTCCGCTCTCGTTTGGACGCCAGTACACGCCGCACTTCCTCACCTTCCTCTTCTACGACCCAACAGGCCTTTCAATCGGCTCTTCGGACTCGAGCTTCTTCATGGCAGGTCCCGCGAGCACCTGCGGCGACAACGGCGAGCTCAGCCGAATCAACAACTCTTTCTCCTATGTTCTTCCCACTTCGATAGGCCTCACTAATTTCCTCTTCATGTCTTTGGGCGAGCAGACTGCCGGCCGCGGCTCAAAATCGAGCACCAAGGGAAATTTGTACAACTCTATGCGGCGAAGTTCGACCACGGCGCTTTCTCGGCCATGGTGAGCTTCCTTTATCAGAACCGGATCCAAACCGTCATTTCCCATGAGCCCTACGACGTCAAGTGGCTCAACGCCTCCATGAGCTACGACTTAGGCTTTACGAAGCCTGTGCTGCAGTTTGAAAAGAAATGGGGCTCCGCAGAAAATGGATCCAGCAGCTTCTGGATGGTCCAAGCCGGAACTTCGACCCCGGTCGCGGGAGGCCTCTGGATGGTTTCAGGCTTCTATTTCAAGAATCAGTCTCGCAGAAAAGCCGACGCGTGATCAGTGGGCACCAAGTACAACTATCCACTGTCCAAGCGCACTCGCATCTACTGCGGCATCCAGGCAGTTTTCAATGAAGACAACGCGGGCTATGCGGTCGAAGCGGGAACCGACTGCTCCCTGCACTTCAATTTCGCCCCGACGGACTTCCTCTACAAGACCAACTACCGCGGCTAGGACGCTCAAACGGTGTTTGCCGGCATCAGCCACGAATTTTGACCGGACCCGCCGGCCAAACCGCAGTCCTTCCGCTTTTAGAGCCCCGGTGACGACCGGAGGCTTTAGATTCGAGCTTTGGCTGCAGGGCCGCCGCTCGCCCTGCGCTCTTAGCGCAGCCCTGCCGCCGAAGCCGAGGCTGCCATGGACGATCTGTCCCGCTGCGGTTTGCTCCCCCGAGGGAAAGAGCGCTTCTAAAAGAACCACGCCGGAGCTGGAGGAAGGGAAACAGGTTCAGCAGATCCGGGTCTGCCCCGGCCCGTCGGGCAGCGCACCCCAGAACCGCATCCGGCTGAGCAACGGTTTTCATCCCGGGGAAAGCAGGTGCTGAAAAGGCCTTCAGGAGAGGCCTGGCATCTCCTGAAGGCCTTGTTAAGCTTCTCCCGCGCGGGCCCGGCCACTGCCTGAAGGCAGGTCCGGGCCCCTCGGGTCTCAGCGCTGCTCGCGAAGCGGCTTCCAGCCGTGCGCGCTGAAGAAGTTCGAGATGTCGCTCGTCATCTTGTCGAAGTTCCCGCAGCGCGAGTCAAACAGATCGGTCGTCATGCTGAGCAGCGGGACGTCCAGATCCCGGCAGGCCTCGCGCAGGAACTTCGCGATGCCTGACTGGTCCTTGTGGCCCATGTGGCCGGGGAAGATCACGCAGTTCGCGTTGAGGTTCTGCACTTCGCGCGTGAGGTCTTCCGTAAAGAGGTCGACGGTTCCGCGTCCCTGCCGGATCATCGGCACCTCGGTCGTGCCCCTTCTTGCAAGCCCGAGCAACGTGCTCTCTTCGCTCGAAGTGTCGATCCACTCATAGGGCGTGAGTCCGGTAAACGACCCCACCACTACGGCGCCCCACTCCTTTGCGAGCCAGTCGGCAAGCCTCATGTCCCAGAGCGGATTGAGATCCGGCCAGTAGACGCGGATCTGTTCGTGCGGCACCGCGCCGACGTGATTCGCCGCGTTTTTCTTCGCCATGTCGAGCACCGCGCGCATCGCCTGCGTGACGCGCTTGTCGCCGCAGGGGATCAGGTGCTGCATCAGGTACCAGAAGGCGTCGTTCACCGCAAAGGAGGGCAGCGGGCAGGGAATGGCCGACGCGCACTGGTTCACCTGCTTCCAGAGGTCGTACTGGACGTTGGTCTCGTCAACCACGGCCTTGAGCTTTTCAAAGCTGTACTTCACGCCGCAGTGTTTCTCGTAGAAGGCGATCAGCTCGCGCAGCTGATCGGCGACATAGCGGTAGTCCCGCTCGGTCGTCCCGTAGGTGGGGTCGATCTGATAGACGGGGGCGCCCGCCGCCGCTCCGATCTCCTCCCAGGACTGATGGATCATGAGCTGCCCGTCGCAGGGCTCGGCCATGGCAACGAAAGCCGTGGGCTTTGGCATCAGGTGATTTTTCATCGCGTAGATGCCGAAGCGGATCAGCGTGCAGACGTGGGGATCGAAGTCGAGCTTGTCTAGCTCGTAGGCGTCGGCGTGATTTGTCACTCCGAGGTGAAAGAAGATGTCGGAAATCGGGTTGTAGTCGACAATGCCCATCGAGTCCGAGATCTCGGGCAGGTTTCCGTACCAGCTCACGATGAAGGGCTCGCCCGCCGCTGCCGCGTGCAGCACGCGCTGGTCGCGCTCGCGAAGGGCCTCAAGCAGGAAAATCGCGAGCGGGTTCTGCTGCTCGGCGGGCAGCGCCTTCATCTGGTCGATCATCCCGGTGAGGCGGGTGACGTACTCCTCGATTCGCTCCGTGCCTGGAATCTTTGCTGTCATTTTCTTGTTTCTCCACTTTTTCAGGACCCGCGCGAGCTGCGGATGCTTTCGACAAAAGCCTGGATGCGGGTTGCGAGCTGACCCCGGTTCTGCAGGATGTAGTCCGTCTCTAGCTCGAGTGACGGAATCCCCTGTTTTTCGAGAACCGGGCGCAGCATGTACTGCTCGAAGGCCCAGAGGTCGCACATCGTAAGGCGGGTCACAATGACGCCGTCCACCGCGTAATCTTTCACGAGCCGCAGCAGGTGCCCGGCGCGCGCCGGAGCTGTTCCGAACTTGCGCGGCATCGCGGGGGTCTCCTCGAAGTAGTAGCTCACGAGAGCCTCGAACGGATCCGCGTCCTCGCGGACGTCAAGCTCGCAGGACTGCTCGCCAAAGCCCGTGCTGTCGACCACAATCTGGCCGCCCTCGCTCTCGAGCGTCTCAAAGAACAGCGGCTCGTCGGCATGGGCTCCCATGTAGAGAAGCCGCACCCCGGGCTCGAACGTTTCCGCGCACGACTTGAGCGAAGCGATCAGCTCCCGAAGCAGCGCGTTGTAGTCTTCAACCGGCAGGGACTTCCCGGCCATCATCACGAGCAGGAGCTCCGTGCCGGTAAGGGCGATGCGCCTGCCCTTCTGCATCGCATAGAGCTCGCGCTGCAGGCGGCGCTTTTCGTTGTGCAGGCGGATCGCTGCGCGCAACCGCTCCTCATTGAGGGCGACACAGAACCTTTCCTCGGTTCTGTGCAGGAAGTCGCGGATCTGCTCCGCATAGAAGCGCCTGGCCAGCTCCCCGCCCTTTTTCGGAGCATAGATGAAGCTGTAGACAGGGGAGACGGGCCTGCGGACCCAGTTGTCATAGATGCGCCGCATGTGGTCGCAGCTGTTGTAAATCACCGCGCCGTCAAGGAAGTCCCACTTTCCATTCAGGATTTCGTTGAAGGTGTGGCGGGTGTAGCCGCAGGTGAGCTCCCTGAAATACGGGTCCGCGAGCTCGGTTCCGTCCGAGCCGGTGCCCCGCAGAAGCACGGGGACGGCGCCCGCCGCGCTGATGATTTCCTCGGGCACCTCGTCGTAGAGCACCCCGACAATCTTCCGGCCTGCTTTCTTCGCGCGCTCCAGATAAGGGTTCCCGATGGTGCGGGCCGCCGACATCAGGGTCTCGAGCGCCGGTATGGCTTTTTGTCTCATATCCTTCTCCTGCGAGAAGCCGCCCGGGAGGAGCGCAGAGCGCCCTTCGGGGACGGCGGGTCTTTTTTTCAGAAGCGGAGGACGCGCCTCCGCTTCCTTTTCATTTCCCCATATCCTTCAGGGCAGTCTCGGCCGCCGCTTTGCCCGACCAGGCCGCAAAGCCGAAGAGATGGCCCGAGGTCCAGGTGGTGTAGGTGTCGCCGTACATCCGGCCCGTCTCGGCCCCGACCGCATAAAGCCCTGGAATCGGCCGGTCGTCGCCGTCAACCACGCGCAGGCTGCGGTCGGTGCGGGTGCCGCCCAGCGTGCAGAACCAGTAGGGGCGCAGCCTCAGGGCGTAGAGCCTGCCCTTTCCGATCGGGCGCAGCCACTGCGTGAGCTTGAAGAACTCGCCGTCGTACTTCTCCTCGGCCGCGCGGTTGTAGGTCTCGAGCGTCTTTTTGAGCGCGGAGGGCGGCACGCCGATGGCCCGGGCGAGCTCCTCGGCCGTGGCCCCCGACTTCACGGCGTCGCTGCCCTGAGCGATCGCCGCATTGATTTCGCTGCGGATGTTGGGCAGCTTGGTCATCGTCGGGATGATGACGCCCACGCCGACGTCGGCGCCCTGGGTCTTCATGTAGTCGATCGCGGCGTCATCGAAGATCACCCAGCCTTCGCTGTGCAGCTGCGAGGCGATCGCATTGCCGGCCAGGGCGAACTCGAATGAAAGGGTCTCGGGGGCGAAGCGCTCGCCGTGATCGTTCACCCAGAGGTTTGCAGGCTGCCAGCTCATCACGTAAAGATTGCTCAGAAACTTGATGCCCCTGCCCTCGGTGCCGGGATGCATGACCGCGGTCGCCGCGGTCTGCGCGCCTCCTGCAGCCTTCGCCATGAGGAAGCCGTCGCCGGTCTTATGCAGCGGGACGCTCGACTTCACGCGTGCGGGATCGTAGCCTAAGAGGCTGCGGACCAGCTCCGGGTTGTCGCCAAAGCCCCCGGTGGCGAGGATGACGGCAGAGGCCGAAATGTCAAGCTCGCCCGCCGCACCTTCAGCCTTCACGCCGGCCACGCGCCCGTTTTTCATGATGAGGCTCTTGGCCGGCGTGCTCAGCAAGGTCTTCACCCCAAGCTTCGCGGCCGAGTCCGCAAGGGCGTGGACGTAGGCCGCCCCGTGCTGGTCGCCCTTGTACTGCCCGATCACGTGCCAAGTGAGGGTTTCAGAGGGGCTCACCTGGATGGCCTCGAACTTCACGCCGTGCTGAGCGACCCAGTCCAGGGTCGGGGCCGACTGCTCGAGGTAGAGCCTGCGGAACTTCGCATCGGACTTGAAGTGATCGAAGCGCTGCAGGTATTCGGCCGCATGCGGGATGGAAAGCCCGTAGTTCTTCGCCCTCTGCCAGCGCGACTCGATGCCGAAGAGCCCCTCGGCGAAAGCCGCGCCGCCGCCCACCACCCCGTTTTTCTCAAGCAGCACCACCTTTGCGCCAAGCTCCGCAGCGCGGACCGCGGCCGCAAGCCCGGAGCCGCCGCCCCCGACCACAACCACGTCTGCCGAAACCGCCTGGGCCGCGGCCCAGGCGGGAACAGACGCGCAGGCCCCTAGCACTCCTGCCGCCGCGAGCTTGAGAAAACCTCTTCTCTTCATCTCCCCTCCCCCTTCAAAAGAACTAATTCGGATGAATGAAATCTTAGGCAGAGCCCTTTTCCGGAGCCGTGCGGCAGCGCACACTGAAGAAGCCACTGTGTCCTGGCAGACGGTTTCGGGCTCCTGCGGGCGCCGGGGGATGGTTCCTTTTCTTTTTTTAGGCTAGATTTCCAAAAGGCTTCTTTGCAGCACTTTGACTTTGAAAACCTTGCTTGAACAGACTATTTTTCAGACCGCCCCCTGGGTCATGCCCGAGGAGCCCCGGGAAATCCAGGACATCTTCCGTTCAAAGGGAAAGCCCGTCCGCTTCTCGCTCGGCGAGATGATTCCCCACGGGATCGAGAAGGCGGCCGTTCATCTCCTCACGAAGGGCGTGGTCCTTTTCGGCTACTACGACGCCGGCGACCGGCTTCAGGTCTTCAACATCCTGCTGCCGGGGCGCTGCGTGGGGGAGTTCGACGCAGCGGCCTGCCCGGACAGATCGGTCGCCTTCCCGATCAACGCCGCCTGCGTACGGCCCGTCGAGGCGCTCAGCCTTGACCGCTGCGAGTATGTGTCGGCCCTGCGAAGCTCGACCTCCCTCATGGAGACGGCCATGCGCTCCTGCATCTGGAAGCACCACTGCACGATGGAAGGCATGATCTGCAACTACACGCTGCCTGTCGAGATGCGGCTGCGGGTACTGCTCTACTCGCTCATCGAGGCCTACTACCGGCTCTCCGAGGGCGGCTGGAACCCGATTCCGGTGCCCCTCAGCGTGACCGCGTTTGCGACCGTTGTCTCAAGCAACCGCTCCTGGGTGAGCCGTTTGTTCTCCCAGTGGAGCTCCGAGGGACTTCTTAAAAAAGACGGCAGGATGCTGCTCGTGCACTCCTCGCTCTTCGATCCCATCAGGGGAAACAAGAATCTGCGGGAGATCGCCCGGACGCGGGCGGCCTGACCGCCGGGCTCCTCTCCTGCCCGCGCCCCGGGCCGCCAGCCGCGTAAAGCCGCCTCTCCTGACGCAAAGCCCCCGCTTCTTCCAGGGGACCAAGCGCTTGAAAAGCGCCTCTGGCCATCAAGCTGAAGGCCGCTGCTTTCCTAACGTATCTCCTGTTTCCGGCAGAGGCCCAGGCGTCCGCCTCAGGACAAGCGGGAGGAGCCCGGGAAATAAAGAGAGCTCGCCCCCAATCTCAATTCATGAAATGGCCGGTCCCTGAGGCGGATCCTTGCCTGTAAATGGAGTACTCTGCACACATAATTGAAAGATTTGCTTATATATCGAGAAATTAAAGATCTTTTGAACAGCTTCCGCTTCTTTTTCTAAAAAATCGTTTAATTTTAAATTAATTCATTCTCAATATCTTACAAATCTGCTTTGGCCGCTTCCTAGCCGTTTTCCTTTGATGGAACATCCCTCTAAGAAAAAATTCCTTTATTTTTAAGCACTAACTTATTAATTATATATTTTTTGATTGCAATCAATAGCTTCTCAATGTGCTTTTGTTACATTCATCCACGGAAGCGCCGGAATTTTCTGCATCAGCTTTTGAAGCCTGAAACCGAGGCGGCCGGGGACACCCCCGCCGGCCCCGCTATTCATACGGAGAAAGGATCAGCCGTGAAGCACAGCCTGCCGAGACCTGCTGCGAGTCAAAGCAAGACAGACGCCCGCCCCGCGCGGACGCGCATCGCTGCTTCCAGACGCAGCCCGCCCTCCAGGGCTTTTTTTTACATCCCGCGCAGTCTTCTTTCCGCTTTCCCTCCGGCGCGTGCGTCAGCCGCAGGTATTTATTAGCTGTTCATCAGATTCACGACTCTGCTAGTGCCGGAGTCAAAGGGAGTCCTCTACTTCCTCCCTGGTGTTCAGGCACTAAAGCGAATTTTTCAGCAGTCCCTGTTTGGGGTCTTTCCGCAAGGTGTACGCGCGGACGGACCCGATTCAGGACTCAAAGAATTTCCGCTAGTTTTTTCTCAAACCGAATCAAAGGAGCTTTTTTCATATGAACAAAATCTACAGAGTTGTCTGGGACACCTCCCGAAATATGTTCGTCGTTGCGAGCGAATTCGCGAGGGCTCATAAGAAGGGCGCCCGCAAAGCCGCGACGGCAGTTCTTCTTGGTGGAATCGCCGCGGCCGGGGTGGGAGAAACAGCCTATGCGGCTACGATTGCTGACTCACCCACTGGCATAGTCATCAAGGAGCTGGACGGAGGGACCTTGATTACGGTGACAGAAACAACCGGGAAAACTGTAATTCAGGACAAGACGGGCGACTATACATTTACCCTTAACCCGCAAGATGGAACCATCTCCAACTCAGTCCCTTCGTCCGACGGCTCGACAACAACCACAACCACTAAGACTCTTTCAAAACTTATTCAATCAGGAGAAGACGCCGAGCTGAACACTGTCACCGCCACAACATTGACCGAGACTGCTCAAATTGGCTCTACCGGAAAGAGTCTGTCTGATCTCGTGACTGACACCGCAACCAACAAGGCTGCCATTGAAAAGAAAGCTGACGCAACCGGCGGAACCCTGACTGATGCAACCATTACCGGTGCTTCAAAAATTGAGGGCTCCACGTCAATGGACACTACGGGCAATATCAAAACCACAGGGACGTTGTCTGCCGGCAGCATCGACGGCAACACACAAGTCGGCGGAGCCTCTCTCACAGACATCAAGACCAAAGCCCTCGATGCGGTCCAGTATGATTCAACGACAAGCCAGCTGTCCTATGGAGGAAGCACCGGCACCAGCAAGACTGTTGACAACCTTAAGTTGAACGGGACTTTGAACGCGGGAGCGACCACAGTCTCCAGCCTTGACGCCGGTGCAGGAGCCATCAAGACCACGGGCGCCCTTCAGGCGGGTTCCGCCGCCGTTACGGGTGCTCTTTCGGCCGGCGAGACAACACTCACCAGTACGCTCGATGTCGTCGGCGCCACTAATCTCAAAAGCAGCCTGACGGTCGCCGGTGCCACAACTCTTAATGACACACAGGTAAAAGGCGATCTCACGGCTACCGGGCAGATCAAGGGCAAGACCGGCTACTTCGGCAATGAGACCCAGCACGTCTCCGTTGCTGACGGCAACATCACAGCTACCGGAAAGATGACGGCTGCCACCGGAAGCATCGGGGCTGTCAGCTTCACTTCTGACGGTAATGTAAGCGGCGTCAACACCCTGAGTGCAAATACCATTTCCAGTACCAACGGAGGCAAGCTGGGAACCGTGCAGATCACTTCTGACGGGAACGTCTCCGGCGTCAATAAACTGACCGCTACAAGCGGAAGCATTGGAACCGTCGACGTCTCCTCTGACGGGAATGTGACTGGAGTCAATAATATGACCGTCGCAGGTACGACGACTACCCGCGATCTCACCGTTACAGGAACCTTCAACACCGACAAGGTACATGTCGGACATGAAGACGACAACTATACCGATATCGATAAGGGCAAGATTTCGAACAAGTCTTCCTCCACGACTCAGTCGGAATCTGCTTCGCTGGACTACAGCGGTCTTGAACTGAAGCTGAATGACTCTTCCGACAGCTCGCAGCTCGGCCTTAACGCCACTTCCAGCAACGTCAGCCTCTCTGTGACTGACAAAGATGGCAACTCCGCTTCCTCGGATGTGACCGCCACCTCCATCACGAATAAGGTGGCAGACAAAGCAGGGACCAACTCCGTCACTGAGGCCAGCACGCTTCAGAACGGTGCTGCCCAAAAGAGCACGACGGTGGCCGGCACATCTTCCTCCACTTCTATCGTTCAGACGGCTGAAAACATCACGCTGACGGCCTCGAACGGCACAGTCAAGACTGCCGCTCAGACGATAGAGAATACCTCGACGGGTGACACCACCAACACGGTCGGCGGCAACCAGACCACCACGGTCAAGGGCGACGTGACCGAAGACTACCAGTCCAACCAGACCACCAAAGTCGCCGGCAACCAGAGCAATGAAGTCAAAGGCACTCTCACGGAGAAAGTGACCGGGGATGTGAGCGAGACTTACGGCTCGAACCTGACCACTTCCGTCGCCAAGGATCAGACCACTACTGTGGGCGGTGCCCAGGTTACCAATATCACCAAAGATCAGACCACCACGGTCGGCGGCGCCAGGACTGACACCGTCACCGGCAAGGTCACCGAGGACTTCAAGTCCGACATGGAGACCAAGGTGGCCGGCTCCCAGATGACCAGCGTCACCAAGGACCAGACCACGACGGTGGGCGGCGCCAGGACTGACACCGTCACCGGCAAGGTTACCGAGGACTTCAAGTCCGACATGGAGACCAAGGTGGCCGGCTCCCAGGTGACCAGCGTCACCAAGGACCAGACCACCACGGTCAAAGGCAACCAGGCCAACAACGTTGACGGCAAGCTCTCCGAGACCGTCAAGGGCGACGTGACCGAGGACTACCAGTCCAACCAGACCACCACGGTCGCCAAGAACCAGACCACCACGGTCAAAGGCAACCAGGCCAACAACGTTGACGGCAAGCTCTCCGAGACCGTCAAGGGCGACGTGACCGAGGACTACCAGTCCAACCAGACCACCACGGTCGCCAAGAACCAGACCACCACGGTCAAGGGCAACCAGGCCAACAACGTTGACGGCAAGCTCTCCGAGACCGTCAAGGGCGACGTGACCGAGGACTACCAGTCCAACCAGACCACCACGGTCGCCAAGAACCAGACCACCACGGTCAAGGGCAACCAGGCCAACAACGTTGACGGCAAGCTCTCCGAGACCGTCAAGGGCGATGTGACCGAGGACTACCAGTCCAACCAGACCACCACGGTCGCCAAGAACCAGACCACCACGGTCAAGGGCAACCAGGCCAACAACGTTGACGGCAAGCTCTCCGAGACCGTCAAGGGCGATGTGACTGAGGACTACCAGTCCAACCAGACCACCACGGTCGCCAAGAACCAGACCACCACGGTCAAGGGCAACCAGGCCAACAACGTTGACGGCAAGCTCTCCGAGACCGTCAAGGGCGACGTGACCGAGGACTACCAGTCCAACCAGGCCACCACGGTCGCCAAGAACCAGTCCACCACGGTCAACGGCAACCAGAGCAACACGGTCGCCGGAACGCTCACGGAGAAAGTGACCGGGGATGTGAACGAAACCTACGACTCGAACCAGGCCACCACGGTCAAAGGCAACCAGAGCAACACGGTCGCCGGAACGCTCACGGAGAAAGTGACCGGGGATGTGAACGAAACCTACGACTCGAACCAGACCACCACGGTCGCCAAGAACCAGACCACCACGGTCAAAGGCAACCAGGCCAACAACGTTGACGGCAAGCTCTCCGAGACCGTCAAGGGCGATGTGACCGAGGACTACCAGTCCAACCAGACCACCACGGTCGCCAAGAACCAGACCACCACGGTCAAAGGCAACCAGGCCAACAACGTTGACGGCAAGCTCTCCGAGACCGTCAAGGGCGACGTGACCGAGGACTACCAGTCCAACCAGACCACCACGGTCGCCAAGAACCAGACCACCACGGTCAAGGGCAACCAGGCCAACAACGTTGACGGCAAGCTCTCCGAGACCGTCAAGGGCGATGTGACCGAGGACTACCGGTCCAACCAGACCACCACGGTCGCCAAGAACCAGACCACCACGGTCAAGGGCAACCAGGCCAACAACGTTGACGGCAAGCTCTCCGAGACCGTCAAGGGCGACGTAACCGAGGACTACCAGTCCAACCAGGCCACCACGGTCGCCAAGAACCAGTCCACCACGGTCAACGGCAACCAGAGCAACACGGTCGCCGGAACGCTCACGGAGAAAGTGACCGGGGATGTGAACGAAACCTACGACTCGAACCAGACCACCACGGTCGCCAAGAACCAGACCACCACGGTCAAGGGCAACCAGGCCAACAACGTTGACGGCAAGCTCTCCGAGACTGTCAAGGGCGATGTGATCGAGGACTACCAGTCCAATCAGACCACCACGGTCGGAGGAAACCGGAGCAGCACGGTCGCAGGAACGCTTACGGAGACTGTAGCCGGCCTTGTGACGGAGAACTACAACGGCGGCCAGACGACCAATGTCACCGGCGACCGGACGATCACCATTACCGGCAATCAGAGCGCTACGATTGGCGGCAATCTTGACAACCGTGTCACCGGCGCCATCACCAACAGCGCCCAGTCAATCGCCAATACGACGGTCGGCGATCTGACCAACACGGTCGGTGGAAACCTGACCAACAACGTCACCGGAGCTTACGGAGTCACTGCTGGATCCATCAGCAACATGTCCAGCACGACGATTGTCCAGCAGGCTGGACAGTCCATCACGCATACGGTCGGCTCGACCAGCATCGTGATGACCGACGGCAAGGTCGACGCAGGCGGAGCTCAGTTCACCAACCTCGCTCCGGGAACCCTCTCCAAGGATTCCACCGATGCCGTAGTCGGCAGCCAGCTGTGGGCGACGAACCGCCGCATTGACAATCTCAATGAAGACATTGACAAGTCCGGCGCCGCAGCCGCTGCTCTGGCCGCTCTGCACCCGCTTGATTTTGATCCGGAGCACCGGTTCTCGATTTCCGCGGGTCTCGGTCACTACAAGAGCAGGGAAGGCGTTTCGGTCGGCGCCTTCTGGTACCCGACTGACACGGGCAATCTGCTGATTTCGGCAGGTTACGCCGCTTCGGGCTCGGACAGCCATATGGTGAATATGGGCGTTTCCTACCGCTTCGGCGGCAGCTATAAGCGTCCGGCCGACAGCCAGGCCAAACTGGCAGAAGCCGAAGCGAAGAACCGCGCCCTCGAGGCCAAGCTTGCGGCTCTGCAGACGAAGTTCGACGCTCTGGCATCGAAGGTGGACTCGCTGACTGCCGCCAAGTAACAAAAAGGCAAAACAGCCTGCCGGGCTGCTCCATCCGAATCGGAACTTTCGGATTCCGCAGCCCCGGCAGAGGTTCACAGGCCCTTCAGACATCTTTATCTGAAGGGCCATTCTTTATTCTGTCCGGCCCAGAGCCTCTTCTGGACTCTGCCCTGCGGGTTCATCCTGCGCGGTCCGGGCATGGCCCGGTTCAGCCGCCGGCACTAAAAAAAACTCCTCGGGACCTCGCAGGGCCCCGAGGAGCGCTCGGACAAAAAAACAGGAAAGGCCTTTTAAAATTAATTCTTTCCCCGGTTGAGCGACCCGCACCGTGTCCGACTGGCACGGTGCCGTCTCTGGTGCTCAGGCCAGCCCGGTCCGGGATTGCGGCCCACACATCGAAAGACCGCAGCGCACAGGGGCCGCAGCCTTTCGACCCTCCTTATTTTGGCTGCATGTCGAACTTGTGGCAGTCATTGCACATCAGGACAGGCTTCTGGTGCCCCTTGTGGCAAGCCGTGCACTTCACCTCTCCCAGGTGCGAGTCATGGGGGTTCATCTTCATGGCCGCGGTTTTCTGCGCCACTTTCTCATAGGAGCCGTGGCAGGCAAGGCATTTCTCCGTCTTCACCCTGGAGCCGGGAGCGGGCGTCTTCACGCCGTGGCAGCTTTCGCATGTTGCGCCGCGGGCCACATGGCGGTCGGCCAGATACGGGCCGCCCGCGGCCATGGCCTGCGCGGCAAGGGCGAGCCCCGCGGCAGCCAGCAGGGCAGCAGTGAGTTTCCTAAGCATCATGTTCTCCTTTTCTTATATGTTCCTGCGCCGCTGCGGCTCAGATCTTCGCGGCCTTCGCCCGGGCGGCCATCTGCTCGGCCGCGATATGGCCGAAGACGGTCGCGCCCCCGAGCTGGGAGCCGCCGATGTAGTCGCGGAAGAAAAGGCCTCCGGCGGCGTTACCCGCCGCGTAGAGCCCGGGAATCGTGTTGCCGTCCAGATCCTGGACCTCGGCCTTCGTGTTGATGAGCGGGCCGCCGAAGGTAGCCGTCATGCCGCCTTCAAACGGAATCGCGTAGAACGGGGCCTTTTCGATCTTCGCGGGCTTCCTGTACGTGTTGGGGGGATTGAGCTTTTCAAGCGAATGGGCCTCAACCGCCCGGTTGAAGGCATCGACGGATGCTCGCGTCGCCTCGGGCGGCAGCCCCACCTTTTTGCAGAGCTCCTCGATCGAGTCGGCCTTGCCGTAGGGGTTATGCAGGCGCTCGAACTTCGGGATCGTGGTGCCCAGCACGGGGCAGTCCGCGTCCACGATGGCGAACGCTTTGTTCTCAATAGTCTTCTCGGCGCAGGTCTTCGCCTTGATCACATAGGTGTTCTGCTCGTTCATGAAGCGCTGCCCGCGCAGATCCACGATGATGCCCCGCATCGAGTTGAGGACGTCGGCGGGATTCACATGCGTCTCGGCCACGATGGGGCCGGCGTGGAACTGGTCCATGTTGACAAGCTTCGCGCGCAACGGCTTCGTGAGCGAGATGTTCTCGCCCGTGGTGCTGCGCGAGCCTCGGATCGCAAGCCTCGAGGCCCAGCCCCCGATGTACATGTCGGTCATCTCGGGGTTGGCGGAAAAGCCCCCCGTCGCGATCAGCACGCCGCCCTTCGCGCGGAAGATTCTGCGGCCGCCCTCGGCCTTCGCCACCACGCCGGTCACGGCGCCTGTCCGGTCGGTGAGCAGCCTCACCGCGGGATGCTCGAAGAAAAATTCAATGTTTTTTCTCTGCCTCGCGGCCTTGAGCAGCGTCTTCACCAGCGTGCCGCCCCCGGTTCCGCCGCCTTTGGTCACGCGGTGACCGCGCCCGAGCCGCGGCCAGGGGCTCATCCGGATCTTCTCGAACTTCACGCCGATTTTATCGGCGAGCCAGTCGACGTCCGGCCCGATGCGGTCGGCGTAGGTCTCGGTGAGCCTGCGGTCGGCGCGGCCGGCCGAAACCTTCATCATGTCGGCGATGAACGCCTCCCTCGAGTCCTTGATGCCCTGTGCCTTCTGCTGCTTCGTATTCCAGGCGTTGAGCGTCCCCAGCGCGTAGATCGCGTTCCCGTCGGGCCGCTCCCGCTTTTCGAGCACGGCCACCCTCGCCCCGAGGTCTGCGGCCCAGATCGCAGCAACCAGCCCCGCGCAGCCGGCGCCAATGATCACCGCGTCAAACTCCCGCCCCTCGGCCCGCGCCGCGCGGCGGGCCCCCGGAGCAGCCAGGGCCGGAAAGCTACCGGCCGCCGCCAGCGCCACCGCGCCGCCGATGAGCGAGCGCCTTGTGAGATCGAGCTTCATCTTCTCTCCTCCTTCTTTTTTTCTGCTAAGGGCGCACGGCGCGGCCTTCCTGCAGCGTCTCTGCACCGCACCGGGCGTAAATCTGCTGTTCTAAAGGAAAATTGTACTGCTGGGCTCGCGGAAAAAGCCACGCCCCTCCCACAGCCTCAGGTACCTGACAGGGCCTACGCATGAACAGCCGCCTGGTAAACCCTCGCTAAAGCGGCGAGAGCCGTTTGAGCAGAGCGCAGTTTGTTCATCCAACGCTTTTTGCTTGTGGGCTCAGCGGCTGATTCTTTGCTCTCTTCATTCTGAAGCTTGTTCAGCACCCCGACGGCAAATTTGTTGAGCAGGACGCGGTTGTAAAGGTAGTTCGCATTTTTGCACTGCGTTCGGTCCTGCTGGAAATCCACGTCGAGGACGTAATGTAGCTCGTTCTCCACACCCCGGTGCCTCCTGACCGCCCGTGCGGCCTGCTCGGCAATCAGCCGGCTGTCCCAGCGCAGCGTGGTGATGAAGTAGCGCTCCTGGCTGGATTCTCTGCCGGTCTTTTTGTCTGTTGACTCGGTCACTGCTGCGACGATGCAGCCTTCCTCCAGTCCAATCCAGTGCCCGCACTGCGCCGGCCCGAGCACGGATCCCGGCAGGACGCGAACGCTCCTGCGCTCCAGTCTGCCGTGCTCCAGCGCGGCGCCTCCCGTCCAGGACCTGGCCCGGGTTTCAGTGACGTCCAGAAACGCCATCCGGATGTCATGCCAGAGGGTTTTCTGATTTTCCCTGACCGCCAGGCAGTAATCGGCCCCGGCTTCCACCAGGGATTTGGCAAAACTCCTCTGCGTATTCATGGCATCCGCGGTCACAACGCACCCGCTCAGGTCCAGTCCTTCGACCATGGAGGCCGCATGGGTGATTTCATTTTCCTTCTCGCCCACGACCTTCTGGCACAGCGCCACTCCGTTTTCCGTGTCATGGAAGGCCAGCGCAAAGCGGCCCGAGGCGGCTTTTTCCGTACGACTTGCCCGAACGGCCTGGCCGTCAACGGCCGCAACGCGCGAGAGATATTGGTCCAGCAGCGGGGTGACCAGGCGTTTGTAAAACGAGGCAAATTCGGCCGGGTCAATCAGCATCAGCAGACGCCTGACCGTGTCATGCGGGATGTTTTCCCTGGGAAAATCATCGAAGAGCGCTTCCAAGGCCGGGCGGCTCGATGCCCAGAAATCGGCGATCTGCACGCAGCTGGTCTGTCCCGAAAGACTGGCAAGAAGCGAAACGAGATAAACGTAGTCCAGCGGATATACGACCTTGGACTGTTGACGACTGTCCTTGACTTTTGACGCGGAATCAAGCGCTGCCTTTACGCCGTCGGGCACTGGTTTCGTTTCCGCGGCCGTCTGCTTTCCCGTTCGAGCAGACGATTTCTCTGCGGCTCTGGCGGCTGTCTCCTTCAGTTCCTTGACCTGCTGCTTGAGCAGGTAGCTCTTGGAGAACTGAAACTTTCCGTCAACCACGACGCCGACCTGCGTGCGGATCTCCTTCCCGCGCTTCTTCGACGAATCGTAGACATACTTCGATTTGAAAACGTAGTAGCGCTTGTTGGTGGCGTTCCAGTTCACTCGGCAGCCTTCGGGAATCAGCTTCAGGATCTTCTGGTCGACGGGCATTGGGGCCTCCTATGATCTTGATCTATTATAATATATATTATATGTATATTTATAAAAGTCACGGCCTATCCCTTGAGTTTTCAAAATTTTCATTTTTTAGAGCTTGTCTTTCATGCGTTCGCCCTGGGCACCTGACCGCCGCCTTTTCTCCCGCGCCAGGAAGCTTGTTTCAGGCAAAAAAGAAAGGGGCCGCCCGGCCTTCAAGGCAGCCCGAAGCCGCGGAAAGCGCCGGAATCTAAAGCCACGTCCGCTCCAGGGGCGAAGAAGGCCCCGCTGTTTCGCAAAGTTCATAAAAAGATCAATTAAGGCAGTTTCCCGGTGACGCTCCGTGGGAACATTTCTCCTGTTCATTTCCGCCCGGCCCGCGCGCTAAAGCGCAGAAGGTAGGCCGGGCGCGGCAAGGAGACAGCAATGGACAAGAAGCGTTTCATCCGAGGGGCCCTTGGCGCCCTTTCCTCCGGCGTCATCGCGCTGGGCGACGGAACGGCCGCCGCTGCGGACACCCCCGGGCCCTCGCGGGCGCCGGCGGAAACCATCCAGGCCTCGAGCCTCTCCCAGGCCTGGGACAAAGTCTTTCCCGAGGACGCCCGGGTCGCCCACCGCAAGGTGGTCTTTCACAACCGCTACGGCATCACGCTCGTGGGCGACCTCTACGAGCCCAGAGCCCGCTCCGCCGGGCAGAAGCTGCCGGCGATTGCGCTTGCAGGCCCCTTCGGCGCGGTGAAGGAGCAGGTCTCGGGCCGCTACGCGCAGGAGCTCGCCGCCCGCGGGTTCCTCACGCTCGCCTTCGATCCGTCGTTCACGGGCGAGAGCGCCGGGCAGCCGCGCAACACCACCTCCCCCGACATCAACACGGAGGACTTTTCCGCCGCGGTGGATTACCTGCTCAACAATCCTGAAACGGACAGAGGGCGCGTGGGCATCCTCGGCATCTGCGGCTGGGGCGGCTTTGCCCTCAACGCCGCGGCGCAGGATCCCCGGATCCGCGCCACGGTGACCTCCACCATGTACGACATGAGCCGCAACATCGCCAACGGCTACTTCGACAACGGCAAGCCCAAGGAGGAGCTGCGGGCCTCCCGGATCGCCGCGAGAAAGAGAATCAGCGCCCAGCGCACGGCCGACTACAGGACGGGCCTCTACGCCATGGCGGGCGGCGTCCCGGAGAAGCTTCCCGCCGGCGCGCCGCAGTTCGTGCGCGACTACCACGACTTCTACAAGACAAAGCGCGGCTACCACCCGAGGTCCTTCGGCTCCACGACCGGCTCGACCCTGAGCTCGCTGCTCGCCTTCATGAACACCCCGATCAACGTCTACGCCGGCGAGATCGAGACCCCGGTGCTCCTGATCCACGGCGAGAAGGCGCACTCGCGCTACTACAGCGAGGATGTCTACAGGCGCCTCACGGGGCAGAACAAGGAGCTGCTCATCGTCCCGGGGGCGGTGCACACCGACCTCTACGACCGCATGGACGTGATCCCGTTTGACCGGATCGAGGCGTTCTTCAGGAAGAACCTCTGAAAGCCCGCCCTCTCTTTCTTTAATCCCGCCCAGCCCCCTGCAGGGGCCGGACGCTCCTCTCCCTCCCGCCCTGCAAGGCTCCGCCTGAAAGAGGAGCCTTTCATCCCAAAGCCTCTTAGAATCAGCCCTTGAAGAGGGGAGGAGCCGGCATTGAGCAGCACGCAGGAATTTTTCAACAGGGCGAAGCGCAGGACCGCGGACCGGGGGCTGCGCCTGCTCAAGCAGGGCAGGCGCGGCTTCTGGGGGCTGCTGTTCAGCCGCACGGGATTTCTTCTGGTCCTCATCGCCGTGCAGGCCGCGTTCCTGTTCCTCCTCGCCTACCGGCTCGCGGGCTACGCGACGGACTACATCTTCGTGTGGATGGCGGTGAGCGTTCCCATCGTGCTCGCGCTCATCAACAGCCGCATGGACTCGAGCGCGAAGATCACCTGGCTCTTTCTCATCCTGGTGCTGCCGGTGCTGGGAGTGCTGCTCCTGCTCTACACCAAGTACGACATCGGGCACCGCAAGCTCAAGCGCTCGGCCCGCGAAATCGTGAGGACGACCCGGCACGCGATCCGGCAGGACCCGGGCACCTGGGAGCGGCTGCGCTACCTTCACCCCGAGACCGCGGGGATCGCGCGCTTTCTTGCCCGCACCGGCTGCTACCCCGTCTACGAGGCAAGCGGCGTGAAGTACTTCCCGATGGCCGAGCCCGCCTTCGAGGACATGCTCGATCGGCTCGAGCGCGCGAAGAAATTCATCTACCTCGAGTACTTCATCATCGAGGAGGGAATCATGTGGGGCCGCATCCTCGAGATCCTCGCGAAAAAGGCGGCCGAGGGGCTCGACGTGCGGGTGCTCTACGACGGAACCTGCGAATTTTCGAGGCTTCCGGGCGACTATCCCGAAAAGCTCCGGGCGCTGGGGATCCGCTGCCGGGTCTTCTCCCCCGCCTGCCCGTTTCTCACCACGCGGTTCAACTTCCGCGACCACAGGAAGATCATGGTGATCGACGGGGAGACCGCCTACACGGGGGGCTTCAACCTTGCCGACGAATACATCAACCTGCACTGCCCCTACGGCGTCTGGAAGGACGCGGAGGTGCGGATCACGGGGCGGGCGGTGGCCACCTTCACGCTGATCTTCCTGCAGATGTGGGCCGACGAGCAGGAGATCGACTCGCTGCCGGACGCGAGGCTGTCCTCCCCGGACGACCCCTCGGGCACGGGCTTCGTGATCCCCTTTGCCGACAATCCGATGGACTCCTACAAGGTGGGCGAGAGCGTCTACCTGTCGATCCTCAACCGGGCCCACCACTACGTGCACATCATGACCCCGTACCTGATTCTGGACGGCGAGCTCGAGACCGCGCTGCGGCTCGCCTCGAGCCTCGGGATCGACGTGAAGATCATCGTGCCGGGGAAAAACGACAACCCGTTTGCCGACGCCCTGGCGCGCTCGCACTACCTGGGGCTGCTCGAGGCGGGGGTGAAGATCTACGAGTACACGCCGGGCTTCGTCCACTCGAAGGTCTGCACGAGCGACGGGGGCCGCGCCTTCGTGGGCACGATCAACCTCGACTACCGCAGCCTCTACCACCACTTCGAGTGCGGGGTGTTCCTGCGCGAGGCGGACTGCATTTCGGACATCGAGGCCGACTTCCAGGCCACTCTCAGGCAGTGCCGCCGCATCACCCGCCGCAGCGTCCGGCGCGAGAAAACGGGCCGCAGGCTCCTCGGGGCCGTGCTCAAGGTGATCGCGCCGCTGATGTGAGCCCCTCAAGGCCGCCCGCGGGCCTCGTCCGGGCGCCCTTTCAGGCCTAGAATCGGGGCAGTGCGGCAGAGCGCCTTTTTCCCGCTCTCTGCGCAATCCCTTTTTTTGGAGAATCAAGATGATGCGCCAGATGCTTATCGTGCTTGCGGCCGGAGCCTTCAGCGCGGCCTCCTGGGCCGCCGCGTCCACGCCCGCCGCTGCCTCCAGCCCCGCCGCGGCCGGCTCCTCCCCCAGCGCCGCCTCCCAGGCGGGCGAAGCCGTGAAGGACACGGGCCGCAGCGTCGGCCACTTCTTCCGCGACGCGACCCGCGAGACCGGCCACTTCTTCCGCGACACCACGAAAAAGATCGGGCACGCCACCTCCGGCGCCGTGAAGGGCGCGAAGGAAGGGCTCGAGGGGTCGGAGGCGGCCTCCTCGAAAAGCAGCAAAAGCCGCTGACCGGCGCCAGGGAGCACAGACCGTGCCGCAGCAGAAGAATCTGGGAGGGCTCGCCCCGCAGGCCGCCCTCGAGTACATGGAGAAGACGCCGGACCTCGTCATCGTGAACGTCGCAGGCCGGGGCTTTTACGACCGAAACCACTTCGAGGGGGAAGTGAACATCCCCACCGAGGACCTGGGAGAGGAGGAGTCGAAGAAAAGGCTGCTTGCGCTGCCCAAGGGGCGGCCCGTCATGCTGCACTGCCGCCGGGGCCGCATGGTGGTGGGCTGGTTCGAGACCCTCCGGCAGCTGCGGCCCGACATCCCCGAGGTATCCTACATCGCGGGCGTGCCGCCCTTTGACGAGTACAACGACTGGAAGCGGGGCTGGTGAGCGGAAAAGGCCCGCCCCCGCGCCGCCCGTGGATTGCTGCCCGAAACCGGACCCGGATCATGAAGCATCCTTTGAAGCAGCCAGCCGCATGACCCGGGCGGCCTATTTTCCTAGAATCCTTCCATTCACTGGATGGCCCTTGATCAGTTCAGGAGAGAAAAAAAATGACCTTTGCTAACAGCTCGCCCCAGGAAGGCCCGGAAGCCGCCCCCTTCAGGCAGGCCCCGGTGGTCGGCTGCCGCCGCGTTTCCGCCGCCCAGGCCGGCGCGGACACGGCGAAGGTTTATTTCTCGCGCAAAATCGACGCCGAGACCCTCATCCGGCTCTACAGGCTCGTGAACGCCGGCATCACCGGCAAAGTGGGCATCAAGCTGCACACCGGCGAAAAGCACGGCCCCAACATCCTGCCGCGCGACATGGTGCGCGCCTTCCAGGCCCAGATCCCCGGCAGCGCGATCGTCGAGTGCAACACGCTCTACCACGGCGACCGCTTCACCACCGAGGACCACCGCGAAACGCTCAGGGTGAACGGCTGGACCTTCTGCCCGGTCGACATCATGGACGAGGACGACAGGTACGTGAACTTCCCGGTGAAGGACGGCCTTCGCCTCAAGGAAGTCGCGATGGGGGCTCACCTCGCGGACTACGACTCGCTCGTCGTCCTCACGCACTTCAAGGGCCACGCAATGGGCGGCTTCGGCGGCTCGCTCAAGAACATCGCGATCGGCTACGCCTCGGGCCACCTCGGCAAGGCCCAGGTGCACGGCGTGGGCATCGACAACCAGCCTGAGGACTGGAACGCCTGGCCCGCAAAGGAACCGCTCATGGAGACGATGGCGGACTCCGGCAAGGCGGTCTGCGACCATTTCGGGCGTCACATCACGTTCCTCAACGTCCTGCGCCGCATGTCGGTCGACTGCGACTGCGCGGGCACGAGCGCGGCCGAGCCCACCATCCCCGACATCGGGATCCTCGCCTCGACCGACATCCTCGCGATCGACCAGGCCTCCTGCGACCTCGTCTACGGCTCGGGCCACAACCACGACCTCGTGGAGCGCATGGAGTCGCGCCACGGGCTGGCGCAGCTCACCGCCATGCGCAGGAACCGCATGGGAGCCGGGACCTACCAGCTGATCGAAATTTAAAGCGCGGGAAAGCCTCCGCACTGATTCAGCGGGCCTGCCTCCGGAGCGCCGGAAGCAGGCCTTTTTGAATTCCCCCTGCCGAAGCTTGGCCTGCGCCCTGCCATGCACAATTTTCATCCTTTTTCATGTTAAAAAATAATCGAATGCATTCAAAAACTTAGTGATATAGTCCATGACAGGCGGCCGGGGATCTCTCCCCGGGCGCCAGAGCACAGGGAGAATATTTCATGAACGTTTCCAAGCGCACCCTTCTGAAGGGGGCGGGCGCTGCCGCCCTCGCCACCATCGTCCCGGCGGAGAGCCAGGCCGCCGGCTCTGCCTTCAGGCAGGCCCCGGTCGTCGGCTGCCGCCGGGTCTCCGCCGCCCAGGCCGGCGCTGGGACCGCCAGGGTCTACTTCTCACGAAAAATCGACGCCGAGACCCTCATCCGGCTCTACAGGCTCGTGAACGCCGGCATCACGGGCAGGGTGGGCATCAAGCTGCACACCGGCGAAAAGCACGGCCCCAACATCCTGCCGCGCGACATGGTGCGCGCCTTCCAGGCCCAGATCCCGAACAGCGCGATCGTCGAGTGCAACACGCTCTACCACGGCGACCGCTACACCACGAAGGGCCACCTCGAGACCCTGAAGGTGAACGGCTGGACCTTCTGCCCGGTCGACATCATGGACGCGGACGACAAGTACGTGGACTTCCCCGTGAAGAACGGCCTGAGGCTCAAGAAGGTCGCCATGGGGGCGCATCTCGCCAATTACGACTCGCTCGTCGTCCTCACGCACTTCAAGGGCCACGCGATGGGCGGCTTCGGCGGCTCGCTCAAAAACATCGCGATCGGCTGCGCCTCGGGCCGCGTCGGCAAGGCCGAAGTCCACGGGGTGAAGCCCTGATCGAGCAGCCTCAACTGGGGCGCGATGCCCATGAAGGAAGAGTTCATGGAGCTCATGGCCGACTCCGGCAAGGCGACCTGCGATCACTTCGGTCGCCACATCACGTTCCTCAACGTCCTGCGCCGCATGTCGGTTGACTGCGACTGCGCGGGCACGAGCGCGGCCGAGCCCACCATCCCCGACATCGGGATCCTCGCCTCAACCGACATCCTCGCGATCGACCAGGCCTCCTGCGACCTCGTCTACGGCTCGGGCCACAACCACGACCTCGTGGAGCGCATGGAGTCGCGCCACGGGCTTGCGCAGCTCGACGCGATGCGGCGAAACCGCATGGGGGCCGCGACCTACCAGCTGATCGAAATCTAAAGCGCGGAAAAGCCTCCGCACTGATTCATCGGGCCTGCCTCCGGAGCGCCGGAAGCAGGCCTTTTTCGTGAGCCGGAAATGGAGGTGAAAAGCGCCATGTTTTATGCAAACAAATGATTATAAAAATTATTAATGCATAATTTTTATTGTTTGAGGCAGGTTTTGAACAAGGACCGCCGCCTCAGCCGGAAGCGCAATCCCCGAGGCCCGGGTCCGACGCCTTTTTCTGCCCCTTTTTGGGCACAGCCATGAAAAAAACGAGCCTCTTCCTTCAGGCCGCGCTCCTTGCCGCCTCGCTTTCCGCCCTCCCCGCCGCGCACGCGGCCGAAGCGCCCGCGCCCGACGCGCAGACCGTGCACGAAATCACTCGGCCGCTCCAGAAGGCGGGCGGCACCGTCTTTCCGATCGGCCGCCTCAACACGGGCTACGCGAAATACTTCACGGGCACCACCTGTCTCGCGGGGCTGGGCGGCGACAAAGCGCTCGGGGTCTCGAACGTCACCTTCGCCCCGGGCGTGATCAGCCGCTGGCACATCCACACCAGCTCCTGCCAGGTCCTCACGGCGGTCTCCGGGCGCGGCTGCTACCAGATCTGGGGCGAGCCCGCGCGCGAAGTGAAGCCGGGCGACACGGTCACGATCCCCGCGGGCACGAAGCACTGGCACGGCGCGGCCAGGGACGGCTGGTACCAGCACCTCTCGATCATGGCGCCGTCCAAAACGGAGTGGCTGGAGCCGGTCGACCCCGCCGAGTACGCGCGGCTTAAGTAAGTCCCTGAGGCGCGCCTTCAGCCGAGCGCGGTGTCCAGCACCATCATGAGCAGGAACCCGCCCAGCACGGAGAGCGTCCCCTCGTGATGGCGCGAGTCGAGCGAGCAGGCGGGGATGAGCTCCTCGACCACCACGTACATCATGGCGCCCGCCGCGAAGGCGAGCAGCCACGGCATCATGGGGCCGGCCGACCCCGCGAAAAGCGCGGCCGCAATGCCGAACACCGGCTCGGCCGCCCCCGACATCACGCCCCAGAAGAAGGCCCGGCCGCGCGTTTTCCCGGCCTCAAGCAGCGGCAGCGACACCGCCGCCCCTTCGGGGATGTTCTGGATCCCGATGCCCAGCGCCAGCGCCGCGGCGGCCGAAATCTCGGCCGGGTCCTCGGTCAGCCCCGCAAGCGCCGCGGTAAGCCCCACCGACATCCCCTCGGGCACGTTGTGCAGCGTGATCGCGAAGACCAAGAGCGCGGTCCGGGGCAGCCTCGACTTCGGGCCCTCGGGCGAGGCCTCCATCGGGTGCTGGTGCGGCAGCAGCCGGTCCATGAAAAGCAGAAAGAGAGCGCCGGCCGCAAAGCCCCCGGCGGGCGGCAGCCATCCGGGCAGCCCCAGCTTCACCGCGCCCTCGGCCGCGGGGATGAGAAGGCTCCAGACCGAGGCCGCGATCATGATCCCCGCGGCGAACCCGAGCGAAGCGCGCTGCAGGACGGGCGAGGCCCTGCGGCCTGAGAAAAGGGCGACCGCGGCGCCGAGCGCCGTCATCGCGAAGGCAAAGCCCGTGCCCTTTGCGGCATAGAGCAGGGCGTCAGTGGGAATGGAGAAAATCATGGCAGTTAAATAAGAATAATTCTCATTTTCAAATAATACCGGAACTCTCACGCGCCCGTCAGCCCTTCCCGAAAAGCTTGTAGAGCACGGACTCGGCCTGCCCCGTGCGCCCGCGCGCCGCCTCCTTCTCCTTTTTGCACCACCAGAGCGCGAAGGCGTGCAGCTCGTCGGAGAGCCCCTCGCGGTCGCGCCGGGTCACGATCGAGAGCTCCTGGGGCTTTCGCCTCCAGCCGCGCAGCACCGGCACCACCTCGCCCGACTCGAGCTGCGGCAGCAGGTGCTGCGGCACGCAGTCGATCACGATGCCCAGGCCCTCGAGCATCATGTGGTTGAGCGTGAGCTGAGCGTCGGTCATGAAGACGTTCTTCCATTTTAGAGCCGGCGAGATCTCGCCCGCCCTGTCGTAGAGGTAGCTCGTCCTCTGGTGCATGCCCTGCCGCAGCAGCAGCCCCGTGTGGTTCTTCAGATCCTCGATGGTCTTCGGCTCCCCGCAGCGCTCGATGTAGCCGCGGGAGGCGAGCGGGACGGCCACCGCCTGGATGCAGAACCGGATCACGAGCTCGGGGCTCGCGATCGGGCGGTCGATGAGGGCGACGTCGACGCGCCCCGAGAGCACGTCCTCCACGGGGCAGGAGGAGCGCAGGTAAAAGTGCACCCCCGGGTGCTCCAGCGAGTACCGGAAGAGCTGGTCGTGCAGGTAGCACTGGTTGAGGTCGGTGGGGGCCGCCACCGTGATGATGCTGTTCGTGTCCTCGTCGAAGAGCTCCCGCAGGTCGAGAAAGCCGCTCGAGAGCGGGTTCACCGTGTCGGCCACCACGTGGCCCCGGGGCGTGAGCTTGAAGGGCCGCTTCGAGCGGTCGAACAGCGCGTAGCCGAGCGCCTGCTCGATCTCGGCCACCATGTGCGAGACCGCAGGCGAGTCCAGGTCCAGGAGCCGGGCCGCCACCGAGATGGACCCGGTTTTGGCCACGGCGAGAAAAGCCCGCCAGGCGAGCAGATTGTCAAGCACTGACTTCAATGAAACACCTCGCAGCGGGGAGTGCCGCGGGCTCCCCGCCCGCGTCCCCTCGTTGTTTTTTAAAGCCAGCCTGTCAGTCATCCTGCCTTCGACTATACGCAAAAAAGCCTCCGCAGGAAAGTGCCCGGACCTCCGCCCGGTTGACTGACTTCGCAGCTTCGGGGCCTGCTGAAGGACTTAGCTGTCTACGCCCGAAGGCCTAATCAAATTAACGTATTTCCAATTTAACTTGGCGTTTTGCCGTTTCGGAAAAAAAGCTCAGACCCCAAAATTTTTAAGCGGGTGGAGAGGGGTCCCTCTGGCCGAAAAGCCCGGCCTGTCAGGCATCCGCCCCGCCTTCACCCGCCAGGAGACATAAACCGTTCCCGCCCGCAGCCCGGGGCTGCCCCCCGGCGGACAAGAAAGCGGGCGGCATTCAAAGGAGAGCTTTTCATGCAGAAGAAGTCACTCGTCGCGCTGGGCATCCTCAGCGCCCTGTCCATGGGCGCCTCGGCCGCTCAGGTTCAGCTCTACGGCATCATCGACAACAGCCTGGTGTTCGAGTCCGTGAACGCGAAGGACGGCGCGGGCCGCACCAACACCCTCTACATGTCCTCGGGCGAAGAGCTGGGCTCGCGCTGGGGGCTGCGCGGCTTTGAGGACCTCGGCAACGGCAACCGCGTGGGCTTCGACCTCCAGAGCGGCATCCGCACCGACGACGGCACCTATCAGAGGGGCCGCGCCTTCGCCCGCGAGGCCTCGATCTACTGGAAGAGCAACTACGGCAAGCTCAGCCTCGGCCGCATGGACGCGATCATCGGCACCCGCACCTCCGCGGGCAAGATCGCCTTCCTGAGCGCCTGGGGCGACGGCTACGGGCCTTACAACCCGAGCCTTGCCAACGTGATCTCGGAAGCCGATTACGTTGACAACGCCATTTTCTACGAATCCCCGTCGTTTTCGAACTTCACGCTGCGCCTGCAGTACAGCATGAAGATGGACAGCACCGCCACCGGCACTGAGAACAAGGCGAACTCCAACCGCTACGCCGGCGCCACCCTCACCTACGACAGCGGGAAGCTGAAGGGCGTGATCGGCTACGACCGCACCTTCTACGGGCACACCGCGGGCGAGGATCCCGACGACGGCTACACGGTGACGGCCGGCGGCATGTACGACTTCGGATTCATGGACCTGCACCTCGGCCTGCAGTACTTCGACGAAGTGAAGGCGAGCACGATCCGCGGCCTCTCCTCCTGGGCCGACGTGCCCGCGAAGGTGAAGGGCTGGGGCGCCACGCTCTCTGCGGGCTTCCCCGTCTGGGGCGGCAAGTTCATCGCCGCGCTCTCCTACCTGGACGGCGAGAACGCCGACAGCGTGAAGGCTGACACCGACGTGAAGCGCATGGTGGGCGGCGTGGGCTACCAGTATCCGTTCAGCCAGCGCACGCACATGTACGGCATCCTCGCCGCCGGCCGCGACGAGGTGAAGGTCTCGGGCGACAAGGTGAAGCCCGACTACTACAAGGCTGTGATCGGCATCCGCCACAGCTTCTGATCCGGCCGGGAAAAGCGGCTCACGGGACCGGCTGATTCCCCGGAAGCCGCCTGAAACGCAAGCAGCAAAACCGGCCCTCTCGCCCGTTCTCCGGGGAGCGGCCGCCGCCTTTCTGTAAGGCGCGGCCGCGGCAGAGCGGGAGATACAAGAAAAATGGAGACAACCCATGAGAAAACTGGCTCTTTCTAGACGCAGCTTCATCCAGGCCGCAGCCGGAACCGCCGCCTTAAGCGCGATGCCCGACGGGCTCGTGGCTGAAGCGCAGGCGGCGCAGAAGCAGCACGCCGCGGCCCGCGACGGCACGAAGATCGTGAAGACCTGCTGCCGCGCCTGCATTCACAACTGCGGCGTGCTCGTGCACGTGCGCAACGGCCGCGTGGTGAAGATCGAAGGCAACCCCGAATACGGCATGACCCGCGGGTCCATCTGCCCGAAGGGCCTCACCGGCATCCAGGCCCTCTACAACCCCAACCGCAACAAGTACCCGATGATCCGCGTGGGCAAGCGCGGAGAAAACCGCTGGAAGCGCGTGTCCTGGAAGGAGGCGATCGACATCCTCGCCAGGAAGCTGATGGAGACCCGCCGCAAGTACGGCGCGGAGGCCGTCATGTGCACGACGGGCGGCGGCGGCAACCCCGCCTTCCGCTCGATCGCCCGCTTCTGCAACATCTTCGGCACCCCGAACTGGTACGAGCCGGGCTGCGCGCAGTGCTACCTGCCGCGCACCCTTGCCTTCGGCATCCAGTACGGCGGCCCCTCGACCTCGATCGCCGACGAGGCGTGCCTCGACATCTACAACGCAAAAGCGCCCTTCAAGAGCCTCGTCTTCTGGGGCACGGACGTCTCCTGGAGCTGCCCGGCAGGCGGCGGCCAGGCCACGGCCGACATGCGCGCCCGCGGCGTGAAGACCGTCTGCGTCGACCCGCGCTTCGTGCCTGAGGCTCAGAAGGCGGACGTGTGGCTGCCGATCCGCCCGGGCACCGACGTCGCCCTGATGATGTCCTGGATCAAGTACATCCTCGACCACAACCTCTACGACCACGAGTTCGTCATGAAGTGGACGAACCTGCCCTACCTCGTCAACACCAAGACGAAGATGTTCCTGCACGGCAATGACATCGAAAAGGGCGGAAACCCCAAGGACTACGTGGTCTGGGACAAGAAGACGAAGAAGGCCCGCCCCCTGTCCTACCCCTGGAACAACGCCTACGACGTGGAGTTGGACGGCGAGCACACCGTGAACGGCGTCGCCTGCAAGACGGGCTTCAGGCTCTTGAAAGAGCGCTGCGCCTCCTGGACGCTCGAGAAGGCCGGCAAGATCTGCTTCCTCGACCCGAAGAAGATCGAAGAGGCGATCAAGATCTACGTGAAGGGCCCGGGCGGCATTTCGCTTGGCGTCGCGACCGACCAGTGCCCGAACTCCGTTGAGGCGGCCAAGGGCGTCGTGATCCTCAACTCCATCATGGGCTACGTGGAAAAGCCCGGCACGCTGATGCAGCGCTTCCCGACCCCGGGCTGCGCCCCGGCCAACTCGCTCGCCCCGCGCGCCACCTTCATGCTGCCCAAGGGCCAGCTCCCCAAGAGGCTGGGCAGCAACGAGTACAAGGGACTGCTGCAGTGGAGCGCCGGCCACGTCACCTCGTTCCTGAACGCGATCCTCACCGGCAAGCCCTACCAGCCGCGCGTCTGGATCGAGCGCTCCGGCAACAAGATGGGCGTTCTCGCGAACCCGCAGGCCTGGGTGCCCGCCTTCAAGAAGATGGACTACATGGTGCACATGTACATGTACCCCACCTCCTTCACGAACTACTGCGACATGGTGCTGCCGGTGACCGAGTGGCTCGAGACGAACCACATCGTCGAGTGCCTGAACAAGATCTTCGCGCGCCAGGAGGTGGTGCACCTCTGGGAGACGGTCGACGAGACGCTCATCTGGTCGAAGATCCTGCTGCGCTGCGCCGACCTCGGGCACGAGAACTGCATCAAGGCAAAAGACCCGAAGATCATGGGCGACGAGCTGCCGCTGTGGAACTCCATGGAGGAGCTGCTCGACGCGAAGCTCAAGAAGCGCGGCCTCACCTGGAAGAAGCTGCTCGCGCACAACCCCTACACCTGGATGCCGTTCGACAAGTGGAGCGGCTACAGGGTCTACGAGCGCAAGAACCCGAAGACGGGGCTGCCGGTGGGCTTCCATACGCCTTCGGGCAAGCTCGAGCTCTACGGCGAGGTCTACATCACGCTCGGCCGCACCGGCAAGCCCTACGCCGACCAGCCGCTGCCGCCCGCCTCGCACGACTACGATCCGCTGCCCTTCTACATGGAGCCCTCGGAGTCGCCGCTGCGCGCCGCCGACAAGGCCTATCCGCTCACGATGACCAACGGGCGCCTGCCGATCTTCCACCACGGCACGCTGCGCAACACGCCCTGGACGCGCGAGCTCTATCCGGTGCCCGAGATCTGGGTGAACCCGGTCGCAGCGAAGAAGTACGGCATCAAGCACGGAGGCTGGACCTGGGTCGAGAGCCGCCGCGGCAAGATCCGCGCCGTCGCCCGCGTGACCGAGGGCATTCCCCCGACCACGGTGTACATGGAGCGCTTCTGGCTGCCTGAGAACCTGCACAAGAAGACGGGCGGCTGGCAGGAAGTGAACGTGAACTGCCTGTCGAAGAACACCGCGCCCTTCAACGAAGTGGTCGGCACCTACACGCTGCGCGGCTATCAGGTCCGCATCTCGCCTGCGAAGAGCGCCCCGGAAGGCGCCTGGACCAAGCCCGAGCAGTTCAAGGTGTGGCTGCCGCAGCCTTCTGACCCCACCAAGCATCCGGAGTTCTAAACCATGGCACAGAAAACATTAGTCATCGACCTCGACCGCTGCACGGGCTGCCATGCCTGCGAAATCGCCTGCAAGCAGGAAAACAACGTCCCGCTCGGCATGTACTACAACAAGGTGCTCGCCATCGGCCCGATGGGCAAGTATCCGAACATCCACCAGTACTACCTGCCCGCGGTCTGCCAGGTCTGCAAGGACGCGCCCTGCGTGAAGGTCTGCCCGACGGGGGCCTCGTACCGCACCGCCGACGGCCAGATCATGATCAACAAGGAGAAGTGCATCGGCTGCAAGCGCTGCATGGCCGCCTGCCCGTACGGCGCGCGCACCTTCAACGCCGAAAAGAAGGTGGTGGAGAAGTGCACGCTGTGCGACCACCTCCAGGCGATCGGCGAAAAGCCCGCCTGCGTGAAGGCCTGCTGCGCCCACGCCCGCTTCTTCGGCGATCTTGACGACCCGAACAGCGACGTCTCCAGGGCGATCCGGCACGCCGGCGCCGAGAACGTGCACAGCCTGCCTGACTTCGGCAACAAGCCCACGGTCCGCTACATTCTGCACAAGAAGACGGCGACGTGGCAGAAAAATCCGCCTAAGATGAGCTAATAAAGCGGCGAAAAAAAGAGGCTGAACACTATGGGAAACGAATGGGCCATGATGCTGTTTACCTCGCTCGTGTGTCTCTCGGCGGGGCTCTCCGTAGTCACCGCGCTGGGCGAGTGGAGGGACTATCCCCTCGCGCCGCTCGTGCGCACGGGCGAGGCCGCGGCAGCGCTTCTCGCCCTGGGGTTCCTCTCCATTTTGTTCAGCCTCGGACGTCCCCAGCTCTTCATCGGGATGCTGGGCAACGCCGCCTCCTCATTTTTTCCGGTCGCAGTCCTGATGGCGCTCGCCTTCGCGGCGCTCTTCGGGTTCTGCGCGGCGCACTACCGGGGGGCCGAGTTCTCGACCACCCGGGGGTTCGCGCTCGCCGCGGGGATTTGCTCTTCTCTCCTGGTCCTCGCGGCGGGCCGGACCATGGTGATGCCGTGGCGCGAGGCCTGGAACACGCCGATCATACCGGCGGCGTTCCTCGCCTGGGCCTTCGCCTGCTGCTGCTACGCGGCGCAGGCCCTTTCCGCAGTCACTGGGCGGAGCGCGCGCCTCGGGCGCGCGTCCCGCTTTGCATGGGCGGTGCCGGCCGTGCTTGTCGCGGCCTACATCGCCTTCCTTTTCACGAGCGAGGCGCTCCGCGAGGATGAGACCGCCTGGGAGCCCCTCACAGGGAGCCTCGCCCCCATTTTCTGGCTGGGAGTCGCGGGAGCAGGCATCGTGCTGCCCGCCGTCCTCACCTGGCGCGGCAAAGGCTCCGCGCGCGCCTGCCTTGCCGCGATGATCCTCACCGTCGCGGGAGCGGCGGCCTTCCACATGGTCGTCTGGCAGCTCGGGATGCCCTCCTGGGACTTCTTCTCAGCCTCTTGAAACACAATTCACCGGGAGTTCTGCACAGATGGATCCGATTGCCGAAAACATGAAAAGCCGCGAGGACATGTACCGCCTCCTCGGGCGCTTCTACTACAAGGAGGCCGACGCGGACTTCATCAGGCAGCTGCGGGGCCTGAGCTTCAGCCAGACCGGCAGCCCCTCCTTTGACGAGGGCGCGAAGCTGCTCGCCTCGGCCGTGTCCGCCATCGACCCCGAGGGGAACCTGGACGGCCTCGCCGCGGACTACGCCCGGATCTTCCTCGGAGCGGGAGTGGTCGACGAGGTGTCGGCCTTCCCCTTCGAGTCCGTCTACACGAGCCCGAAGCACCTGGTCGCGCAGGACGCCTACGAGGAGGTCTACAAGATCTTTGAGAAGGCGGGGCTCGCGAAGGCCGACCGCGACCTGCTGGAGGACCACGCCGCGCTGGAGCTCGCCTACATGGCGCGCCTTTGCGCGAAGGCGCGCGAAAGCGCCGAAAAAAAGGATGAGAAAGGCCTCGACGCGGCGGTCGAGGAGCAGGCCGAATTCCTGCAGAAGCACATCCTCAACTGGATGCCGGGCTTCTGCGCGGACATCCGCAGATGCCCCGGGGGAGACTTCTACAAGGCGGCCTCCCTTCTGACCGAGGGGTTCCTGGGGCTTGAGAAGGAGGGACTTGAGGAGAGCGCCTGAAACACCCAAAAAAAACAGCGAACGCATGCTTCGGGAGCCGGCCCCTAAAAAACAAAACAACTTCGGGCGCCGGCCCCTCTCGCATCTTCACCTGAATACGGGAGCGAGGAAAAGTGGCAGACAAGGAGACGACAAAGACAAGGGCGGGCGGCCCGGCCCTGAGCCGCCGTGAGGCCCTCGCGGCGGCCGGCGGCATCGCCGGCATGCTCGCGCTCGGGGGCGCCGCGGCCTGCACCGAGGGCAGACCCCTGGTGCGGCCGCCGGGAGCGGCGCGCGAGAAGGACTTTCTCGCGCTTTGCATCAAATGCGACCGCTGCACGAGCGCCTGCCCGCTGCACGCGATCGGCCCGGCCTCCATCACGGACGGGTTCGTGCAGATGCGGACCCCCAGGATGGACTTTCACCACGGCTGGTGCAACTTCTGCATGAAGTGCACCGAGGCCTGCCCCACCGGGGCGCTCGAGCCCCTTGCGGAGCCCGGGCCCTTCGATCACCCGAAGGCGATCGGAACGGCCGAAATCACCAGGAACTGCATCGCGCTTGCCAGGGGCGGCTGCACCAAGTGCTACGAGGCCTGCAACGAGGGCGCGATCACCCTGAACGACGACAACGTGCCGGTGGTCGACCCGGAGCTCTGCACGGGCTGCGGGCTCTGCGTGCTGGTGTGCCCCGCCAACGTCCTCGGCTCCTTCTCGGGCTCGAGCGAGCGCGGGGTCGAGATCCGCCCTCCGAAGGGAAAGAAGGGAGGGGCTGACAAATGAAAATCAGGAAAATCTCCCGGCTGCGCTGGTTCACGGCGCTCGCCTTCATCGTCCTCGCGGCCGCCGGCATGGCCTGGCACACCGGCTGGGGGACGCTCTCGTCCTTCGGCTGGAAGTCGATCGCCGCGGTCTGCCCGCTGGGCGGGCTCGAAACCCTGATCGCGGGGCACTCGCTCACGCTGCGGGCCGCGGTGGGCCTCGTGATCGTGCTCGCGCTGGTCGCGCTCTTCGGCCGCATCTTCTGCGGCTGGATGTGCCCGACCCCGCTCATCCGCAAAACCTTCGGCGCAAAGGACGACCGCCTCCCGCGCCGGGAAGGCGCGGGGCGCGTGATCCCCATCTATCCGGAAAAGGCGGCCGCGAAGGCTTCTTCCCGCATCCCGAAGAACACGCCCCTTTACATCCTCGTGGGCGCCCTGGGCTCGACCGCGGTCTTCGGCTTCCCGGTCTTCTGCCTCATCTGCCCGGTGGGGCTCACCTTCGGCGTGGTGATCGGCGCCTGGAGGCTCTTCCAGTTCAATATCGGCGACTGGTCGATCCTGCTTTTCGTCGCGCTGCTCGCCCTTGAGCTTTTCGCTCTGCGGCGCTGGTGCGCGTCCTTCTGCCCGCTGGGGGCGCTGATGTCGCTGCTCTCGCGCGCGAACCGCACGTTCAGGCCCGTGATCGACGAGTCGAAATGCCTGCGGGCCAAGGGTCTCGACTGCAACGTCTGCCGCAGCGCCTGCCCCGAGGGCATCGACCTCACGAAGCCCGCGACGGCCGAGGAGCTCGCGCGCTGCACGAAGTGCCACGCCTGCTCGGACGCCTGCGCCGAAGGGGCGATCAGCTTCCCGCTCTTTTCGAGGGCCGGGGCCTGCGCCTCAGGCCTGAAGCCCGCGGCGGCGGCCGCAGCCCCCGCGGCCCCCGCCCCGGCCGCTCCGGCCCCGGAGGCTGCCGCCTCCCAGGCAAAGGAAGAGCCGCAGCGGCCCTTCGCGCTCAAGGAAGCGCTCCTTGAGAGCCGCCGCTGCATCATGTGCGGCGAGTGCGAGCGGGTCTGCCCGATGGGCAACCCGATCCCCGAGTGGATGGAGAAGCTGCGCGAGGGGCGTCCCCGCGAGGCCGCAAGGCTCATGCTGGGCCCGGGCTCGATGCCCGAGATCTGCTCGCGGGTCTGCCCGACCGAGCGGCTTTGCGAGCGCTCGTGCTCGCGCGCCGAGCACGGGGACGCGATCCAGATCCACTTGATCGAGCGCGCCGTCGCCGATGCGGCCTTGAAGCGCGGGGATCTGCCGCGGCGCATCAGAAAGAACGGACGGCGCGCGGCCGTGGTCGGGGCGGGCCCCGCGGGCCTTGCCTGCGCGGACGTGCTCGCGCACGCGGGCTTTGCCGTCACGGTCTACGACAAGAACGCGCAGTGCGGCGGGCTGCTCTTCTACGGCATTCCCGCCTTCAAGCTGGAGCGCGGCCTCGTGCTCGCGAGGCGCCGCGCGCTCGAGGCCCTGGGGGTTGTCTTCAGGCTCGGAACCGCGGTTGGAAAGGACGTTGGCTGGAAGAAGCTGCTCGATGAAAACGACGCGGTCTTTGCGGCCTGCGGAGCCGAAAAGAGCGTCGCGCTTGACGTCCCGAACGCGGGGGCCGAGGGCGTGAGCCCCGCGATCGGGTTCCTGCGCGAGGCGGCGAGGGCCGCCGCGGAAGAGCCCGGAGCGAAGGCTCCCCTCTGCCGCGGCCTGCGCGTCCTCGTCCTCGGAGGCGGCGACACGGCGGTCGACTGCGCCGAGAGGGCGCTGGAACTCGGCGCCGCCTCGGTCACCCTCGCCTACCGCGGGGAAGAGACGAAGATGCGCGCCTCGCGCTCAGGCGTCCTGAGGCTCAAAGAGCGCGGCGTGAAGTTCCTCTTTGGCGCCTCGCCCGCCGCGGTTCTCGCGCCTGAGGGGCGCGCGGCCGGAGTATCCTTCGCCGACAGGCGCGAAGAGCCGGCCGACCTCGTCCTTGCCGCCTTCGGCTTCAGGGCGGCGCCCGTTCCGGAGCTTCAGGCGCTGGGCGCCCGCTTCGACGCGAGGGGCCGGCTCGTGACCGGCAGGGACAGCGCCCGCACCGATATTTCCAGGCTCTACGCCGGAGGCGACGCCGTGCGCGGCGCCGCGCTCGTGGTCGAGGCCGTCTCGGACGGCCGCCGCGCGGGGCTTGAGATCGAGCGCGACCTCGGAAAGAGCCGCCCCTGACGAGCCTTGAGGCATAGAAAAAAACAGGAGACAAAGAGGCTTCAAAGATGCAGCAAATGGATCAGTCAGAGCCAAAGAAGGAGGAGAAGCAGGAGCTGCCCCTTGAGATAGACCGGGGGAGGTGCGTGCGCTTCAGGCACGCCTCCGGCACCTGCGACGCGTGCGTGAAGGCCTGCGGCAGCGGCGCCCTCGTCCTCCGGGACGGGCTTTTCCGGGTCTTTCCGCAGAAGTGCACGCAGTGCGGCGCCTGCGCCGCAGCCTGCCCCCTGGGGGCGGTGCGGCTCCCCCCGCCGGTCCGCCCTCCGCGCGAGGAGATCCTGCGCGCCGCAGGGAAAGAGAAAAGCCTCGTGCTCTCCTGCTCCAGGGCCGCGGAAGGCGGCCGGGGCCTGCGGCTGAAGTGCCTGCTCGCGCTCGACCGCGAGACGCTCATCGAGGCCTTCGCCTCGGGCGCGGACGAGATCGAGTTCGTCGCCGGGAAATGCGCTTCCTGCCCGAGGAAAAGCCCCCGCACGCTTGAAGAGCGGATGAAGGAAGTGCAGGAGGCGGCCTGCGCCGCGGGCTTTGAGCCGCGCTTTGCGCTGCGGGTGAACCCGGGCGGGATCGAGCTCGGGCGGCGCTTCCTTTTCAGGCGCCTCGCGCAGCGCGTCGCCGAACCCGAAAAGGAAGCGGAGGTCACGCTGCAGCCCAACATCGCCGACTACTGCAACCCGGAGGACGACCGCTCGAAGCACGAGATCCCGCCGCGGCGCTCGCGGCTGATTGAAGCCCTCGCGAAGCTCAGGGAGCGCTCGGGCGGAGCGGGCGACGCAGCCGCAAAGACCGCGGGCAAAGTCTTTTTCAAGCCCCGGATCGACGCCGCGGAGTGCGCCGACTGCCTCATGTGCGCCGCGGCCTGCCCCACGGGCGCGATCCGGCTTGAAAAGGACGACAAGGGCACGAGGCTTTACACGAACGCCCGCGCCTGCGCGGGCTGCGGCCTGTGCCTGGACCTCTGCTACAAAAACGCTGTGAAGCTCGAGCCCGCCTCTCTTGAGGAGGCGGCCTCGGGCGAAGAGACGCTGGAGTGCGAGCACGCGGCCGGGGAGGACTCCGGCGACAGCTCGGGCGGCGCCGACGACTGGGGAAAGCTCGAGAGCATGTTCACGGTTCCGGTCTACAGGACCTGAAAAAAGAGAGCCGGACAGCAGGGAGAAAAGCGCCTTTCGGGAGCTCCCGAAAGGCGCTTTTTTCAGCTCTCTGCGGCCCGCGCCTTTTCGACCAGCGCGGCGATCGCGCGGATGTCGGCGGGCAGCGTCCGGCAGCATCCCCCGAGGCAGCGCGCGCCCAGCGCGAGCCAGGCGGGAACGAACCGCTCCCAGCCTTCGGCGGAGCCCGCGCCGCCTCCGCCGCAGAGGCACTTCCAGGTCTTCGAGCCCCCGTCCCAGGCCCCGCCCGAATTGGGATAGGCGATGAGGGGCTTGCCCGTCCCGCGGGCAAGGAGCCTTAAAGCCCCGGCGACCTTCTCCCGGGGCACGCAGTTCACGCCTGCCGCCTCCACCTGAGGGACGGCGTCGAGTACCCGCGCGAGCTCGGCAAGCGGCGTGCCGTCGGGCAGCCGCGTCCCGCTCGGATCCAGCGTCACCGTGACCCAGCAGGTGAGCGGGAACTCCTCGAGCAGCGAGAGCTCCGCCTCGATTTCGTCCAGCCTCGGCTGGGTTTCAAAGGCGATCAGGTCGGCCCCTGCGTGAAAAAGCGCCTCAAGCCTCAGGCGGTGGAAGCGCCGGTAGTCCTCCGCCGAAAGCCTGTAGGCGCCCGTGTATTCGGAGCCGTCGGCAAGAAAGGCGCCGTAGGGGCCGGCCGAGCCCGCCACGAGCGTGCCGGAAAAGCCGGGACCGGAATCGCGCGCGGCCCCGCGCGCGAGCTCAACGGAACGCCCGATGAGCGCCGCGGCTTCCCCGGGGCCGATCCCCCTTCGGGCAAAACCCGCCTCGGAAGCCTGATAGCTCGCCGTAATCGCGATGTCCGCCCCGGCCTCGAAATAGCTTCGGTGGACCGCGCGTATCTCCTGCGGGGAGTCGACGAGCGCCTTCGCCGTCCAGAGCGGGTCCTTCAGGTCGAGCCCCCGGACCTCGAGGGCAGTCGACATGGCCCCGTCGATCACGGCAAAGCGCCGCTTTTCGAGTAGTTCAGACAGCGGAGCGCGCATCGTTATTCCTCCTCTCAAAGCCGGACCCCGCCCCGGCGTCCGAGGCTGGCCTTTTTCGGGGCTTTTAGTACCCGATCGTGAAGCGCTCCCGGTGGTGGGCGGGCTGCTCGAGCTCGTCGACCATCGCCTTGGCGTAGTCGGCGTAGGAGATGTGGCTCGTCCCGGTCTTCGGATCCACGATCAGGTCGTCGCCGCCCAGCCGGTAGGCTCCGGTGCGGGCTCCCTCCTCGAACTGCCCAGCGGGCGAGAAAAACACCCAGTCGATGTCCTTTTCCTCTCTCAGGGTGTTGAGGTAGAAATCCCCGAGCGGGCGGACGCCGTCCATGATAGCCTCCGGAATCGCCCCGGAATCGACCACCCGCAGCCCCGGGGCGCAGAAAAGCGTGCCCGCGCCGCCCACGATCAGAAGCCGGCCCGCGCCGGAGGCCTTTGCGGCCTCGAGGATCTTCGGGTAGTTCTCTTTGATGAGCTTGCCGATCTCAGGATTCGCCCAGCCCGGGTTGTAGGCGGAAATCACCGCGTCCGCGCCCTTTTCAGCCGCGGCGAGCTCTTTTTCCTCGGCCACGTCGAGGCTCACGGCCTCAAGGCCCGGCGACTTCTGGAGCTTCGAGACATCCCGCACCACGGCCTTCACCTTGTGCCCGCGCCCGAGCAGTTCCTTCAAAATGGCGCGTCCGACCGTGCCGGTCGCGCCGATCAATACCACATATGCCATTTTTTTATCCTTTCGATGAGTTAGAAATGAGAGTGTCTGGGTGCAGGGGCAGCCCGCCCCCGCCTTTCCGCTTTTACTGCCAGGGCGCCTTCTGGTCCTTCACGATCTGGCCGTCGGTCATCGTGAAGCCCTGGAGGCTCCCGGCCCGCGCCTGGATGCAGATGTAGGTGAGCCCTTCCTTGTCCGAGGCACGAATCGCGCGGGCGCCCTGCGGGTCGATGCGGAAGGCCGTGCCGGCCTTGATCGGCGTCACCGTGCCGTCGACGTAGAGCTCGCCGCTGCCCTCGGTCACAACGTAGATCTCCTCGTTGCCGGTGTGGCGGTGCACGAAGGGGACGCCGCGGCTGCCGGCCGGCAGCCGGTTCACGGACACCTCGGCCGAGGTGAGGGAGAGCGCGTCATGGAGCTCGACGCGGGGAGCGGAGACATCCGTCTGGGTCACTTTGAAATTCGTCATGTTTTTGTCCTTATTTTGTTCGAAAACGAACGATTGATTGAAAAAAATCCCTTGTTTTTTTACTTCTGCCTGCCGTCTTCCCCGGCGAACGAAGCGGCGCAGCGCTCGAGGAAGTCCTCGAGCGCGGCCACCTCGTGGCCGCGCAGATTCCGGGTGAGCCGCTCATTGAGCCGCCGCGAGATGCGCTCCTCGCGCTCCCTGAAGGCGCGGCCCTTCTCGGTGAGCCAGACGCCCACCGCGCGGCTGTCCTCCTCGGAGGGGCGCTTTTCGATGTAGCCCGCGGCTGCGAGCCGGTCAACCAGCACCGACACCGTGGACTTGGTCCTGCGGGCCGCGCGGGCGAGCTCCGACACGCTCAGGCCGTCCCGAAGGTAAAGCGAGTTGAGGATGTCCCCGTGGGCGGGCGTGAGATCTGCGGCGCCCTCCCTGCGGAGCTCCCCGCGGAGGAACTCGTTCGCGTTCTCAAGGAGCCGCGAAGCGAGCCAGACAATTTTTGTGTTCTGTTCCATGGAGTGAAAATATAGTTCGTATACGAACAATTGTCAAGTCCTCTTCCTCGCCGGGGAAAATGCCCCCGGGGTTAGACTTTTCCCGTGGCGGGGAAAAATCCTTCAGCCTCCTTTCGGGAGAAAAGTCATGGAATTCTCTGAACTCGTGAAAGCCCGGCACTCGGTGCGGCTCTTTCGGCCCGACCCGGTGCCTGCAGAAGTTCTTCGCTCCATCGTGCGTGACGCGCAGCGCGCTCCCTCCACCGTAAACGCCCAGGACTGGCGCGTCTGGATCGCGGTGGGCGGGGCCCTTGAGGCGATTCGCTCCGAATACCAGGCGAGAACCAGCAGGAACGAGCCGCGTCGCCCGGACTTTCCGCCCACCTCCGGCGCGGGGTGGTCTGCGGCCGCCCGCGCCCGCCAGAAGGCCTTCTCGGCCTCGCGCACGGCTGCCGGCCTCAACGCGGTGAAGATGGCCTCCCAGGCGCAGCTCTTCCACGCGCCGGCGGTCGCCTACATCACGATCCCGGACCCCGCGAACCTCTGGGCGGTCCTGGACGCCGGGGGCTTTGAAGCGATGTTCCTGCTTTCCGCCGCGAACCACGGCCTGGGCGCGGTCCCGGCCTACAACCTCGTCACCTGGCCCGGCCCAGTCAAGAGCGTTCTGGGGATCCCGGAGAGCGAAAAGCTCGCGATCGGGATTGCGCTCGGCTACGAGGAGGACTGCCCGCTCAACCGCTTCCGCTCGAGCCGCGCGCCGCTCGAGGACTTTCTCGTGATCCGGGACGAGGCGGCCTAAGCGGGGGCGAGCCAGCCCGCGACCCGGTCGAAGGCCCGGCCGACGGCCGGCGGGATGAGCTCCGAGGCGGGCTGTCCGAAGGGGTTCTCCTCGATCGCCTCGGCGAGAAAGCCCGAGTATTCCGACTTCGTCTTTTCCATGCGGCGGCGAAGCGACGAAGGGGGCTCGCGCAGGATCCGCCTTTCCTGGCGGCGCCTCCAGTCCTCGCCGCGGCGGGCCCGGTCGGCGTACATGCGCGAGAGAGCAAGCGCGATGAGCCCGCGCAGGCTTTCCCGGGAGGCGAGCTCGCCTTCCATCGCAAGACCCTCCGACAGGAAAAAGAGCCCGCAGCCCGCGGCGGGTCCGCCGGGCAGTCCCTGCTCGGCGAAAACCCGCGAGGCCTGGCGCCGCAGCACCTCCTTCGCATCCCCGTCGCAGTCGCTCACGACAACGAAGGGGCGCTGCATCACCGCCGCCATCCGCAGGTAGGGCTCGTAGCTCTTGCCCTCGACCCCGAGAATCGAGAGGCCGAAGTCCTCTGGCGGGGCGCCGAAGCGCACCCGGAACATGCCGCGCAGCAGCTGCTCCTCGGTGATCCCCTCAGCGAGGATGAGCCCCCGAGCGAAGAGCATGTCGCCGCGGTTCCGGAGAATGAGACGCTTGATGGAGCGGATGTCGGCGGGATCTGTGCGGCGCGGCAGCCACCGCACGCGCACGCGCCCTCCGGAGCGCACCATGAAGCGGTAGTTCAGGGGCTCGATCCCCGAGGCGACGAAAGGCGAGTGGGTGGCAAGGAGCACCTCGCCCGGCAGCTGCCGCAGGTGCCCCGTGATCGAACGCTGTGCGGTCGGGTGCAGGTGCAGCTCGGGCTCCTCGACCGCGGTGATGAAGTGGGAGGCCTCCCCGCGCCCGGCCCGCTGCGCGGCCAGGAGCCGCTCGAGCGTGATCGTGGACAGAAGCAGCGCGATGCGCCCCCCGCCGCTTTCCTCGAGAAAGGGCGCGAAGGCCGCGGGCGCCTCGCCCCGGCCGATGAGCGAAAAGAGCCTTTTCACCTCCCCGAGCGTCACCGGCCCCCGGGGGAGCGCACGAGCGGGGGTCTGGCCGTCAAGCACCGAGACAAAGCGCTCAACCGCGGCGCGAAGCGCCCCGAAGTCCTTTTCCTCAAGCCCCTCCTCGGGGCCGCCTGGCGAGAGCTCGCGAAGCGCCCGGCTCACAAACGACCCCGGGCGGCGCAGCTCCGCCGCAAGGCCGCTGCCGGAGCGGACCGGCACCAGCGTGAAGCACGAGGGCGGCTGCGCGAGCACCGCCCCCTCCTCTTCCCTCCAGCGCACGAGCAGCCGCCGCTCGAGCCCTGCGGCGGACTCCCCGGGGCCCCGCCTCAGGCGGGTCCGGAAGGCGAAGAATTCGCGCCCGGAGCCCGGCTCGTACGAGGCAAGCGCCCCGAGCGCCTCCTTCCAGAGGCCCTCGAAGCGCTCCGCGCGGGCACCGTCCGCGCGGCAGGGGACGAACATCAGATCGACCAGGGCCTCCTCGCCCCGATGCCCGGACGGGTCCACAAAGAAATCGGTTGAAGGACGGGCGGAGCCCTCCGGCTCGAGCGCGAGCCGCAGGGCGGCAAGCACCGTGGACTTGCCCGCGCTGTTGGGCCCGATCAGGACCGTCTGGGGCCCGAGCGTCATCTCAAGGCTCGAAATGCCCCGAAACCCCCTGATTCTCAGCCGCTCGAGCCTGATCATGGCGCTTTCCCCCTTATCCCCGCCTTGTTCGTCTGTGCGTCAGGCGGCGCGCTCCTGTCCCCCCTTGTCCCTCAGGGCTCATGGGCACGCGCCTTGCCGCAAGCCCATGGTAGCGCCTCCGGGGGGCGCTTTCAGCAGGCTTCGGAGCGAAAGGCGCCCTGCCCCCCGAGCTCCTTCCAGCGCCGCCTGAAGGCGAGCGCGAAGGCGCGGCTGCCGCAGACTTCAACGCGCCCCGTCCCCGGCGGGATCACCAGCGCAGGATCGGCCCGCCGGTGGTCGTCGCCTGTCTCGAACACCCGGAGCTCGATCCCCGCAGCCTCGGCGAGCCGTTTCGCCTCCGGCAGGAACGGCTCGCGCCCGGCATGCCGCACAAACCACCAGAGGGTCGCCCGCGGCGCCTCCCCGGTGCTCCTGCGGCGCGCCGCCGCGGCCTCCAGCCACGCAATAAAGGGCGCGAGCCCCAGCCCGCCTGCGATCCAGCTCTGCGGGCCGCCCGCCTCCCAGACGGGGAGGAAGGAGCCCCAGGGTCCTTCGATTTCCAGCTCCGAACCGGGCTTGCGGGCGGCAAGCGCCCGGGTCCAGTCCCCCGCCTCCTTGATCCAGAAGGAGACCGTGCCCTTCCCCGGATCCGCGGCCACCACCGTGAAGGGATGCGGATCCTCGCGGTCACGGGGCAGCGACAGATACGCGAACTCGCCCGGGCGAACGCTGCGCGCGAGGGTGCTCTT
Source organism: Mesosutterella faecium (assembly GCF_022809315.2). Classification (NCBI taxonomy): domain Bacteria; kingdom Pseudomonadati; phylum Pseudomonadota; class Betaproteobacteria; order Burkholderiales; family Sutterellaceae; genus Mesosutterella; species Mesosutterella faecium. Next base: position 2,184,626 of record NZ_JAKZJU020000001.1, read on the forward strand.
CGCGACGAGCACGAACTCGCCCTCGGAGCGCTGCACCGAGACCACTTCGCCCATCGACCGCAGAGCGCTCCCCGGCCGGCGCCGGATGATCGAGACCGCGGCCCAGGCCCCGAGCAGGGTCACTGCGACGTTGAGCCACCCGAGCGGCATCGCGAGCTCCGTCTCCTTCATGAGCCTCAGGGCGTGCAGGATGAAAAAGAGATAGACCCAGGCCCAGGCCCGGTGGCTCTTCTCCCAGCGCGTCCAGTCGAGCTTCCCGCTTGCGCGGCGCGCGTCGCGCCAGATCACGCGGATCAGGTAGAGCGTGAGCAGGATGCCCGTGAGGGCCCCGAACGGATGCAGCCAGATCCAGACCGCCTCGCCGAGGCTGCCCATCACGGGCCGCTCGGCCATGCCCGAGACCTGCTCGACGGGCAGCATCGAAACGAAGACGGGGGCGAGGACGTGCAGGAGAGAGGCCGCGGCCATCCCCCAGCCGAGCTTTCGGTGCGCACCCATCAGGCGGTCGAGAGGCTCGCCCCCCACCCGCTCGATCCAGCGCGGGCGCGCCGCGATCACGAGAGCCTCCGCCCAGAGAAACCAGGCCGCGAGCCCCGTGAGAAGGAAAATCTGGTGCTGGATGCCGCGGCTGTTCAGCTCAAAGGGAAAGAAAAAGACCCCGGCGAGCCAGAAAAGGGCCGTGAGCCCGAAAAGAACAAGGTTGATGCGAAGCATGGCAAAGGAAGCTCGTTAAATATGCACAAATAATACATATTTAATATGAACCCTGCCTGAAGCCCCGGGCAAGGGGCTTTTTTCTTTTTCTAGAGCTGCTCCACCCGGATTCCCGCCTTCCTGAGGAACTGAATGCCGCGGTCGTCTCGGTAGATCTGGTGGTAGTAGACCGCGCAGATGCCGCACTTCTGGATGAGCAGCGCGCAGTTGATGCAGGGGCTGTGGGTGATGTAGATGCTCGCCCCGTTGGAGGAGTAGCCGTTGTAGGCGAGCTTCGCAATCGCGTTGAGCTCGGCGTGCTGGACCTCGGGCTTGGTGACGAGCTTGCCGTCGATCTCGTCCTCGCAGCAGTTGTCGTAGCCGGTGGGCATCCCGTTCCAGCCAAAGGAGATGATGGAGTGGTTCTTCACGATCACGCAGCCCACCTTGAGCCGGCGAGCGTAGCTGCGCTCGGCCGCGATGTGGGCGATCTGCATGTACATCTGGTTGTCTTTCTTGATATCCATGACGCTTCCCCCTTCTTGCGCACTGCCCATCATATCTCAAGGCCCGGTGCGGGCCCCGCGTCCCGCTCAGAGGTACCGGCCGGTGGCGCTTTCCGGGCAGCGACGCAGGTCTTCGGCCGTGCCCGCGGCGACGATCCGCCCGCCCCTGTCGCCGCCTCCCGGCCCCATGTCGACGATGTAGTTGGCGTTCGCGATGAGGTCGAGGTCGTGCTCGATCACGACGAGCGTCGCCCCGGAGGCGATGAGCCGCTCGAACACCGAAAGGAGCGAGCGCACGTCCTTCGGATGCAGCCCGATCGTGGGCTCGTCGAAGATGAAAAGCGAATCGGCCTGGGCGCGGCCCGCCTCGCCCGCGAGCTTGAGCCTCTGGGCCTCGCCGCCGGAAAGCCCCGGGGTCTGCTCGCCAAGCGTCAGGTACCCGAGCCCCAGCTCGTGCAGGGTCTGAAGCCGCCGCGCTGCAAGCGGCACCTCCGCGAGGGCCTCGATCGCCTCGTCCACGCTCATCGCCATGAGCTGCGGCATCGAAAAGGACTGCCCGCTTCCGTTCGTCCAGAGGATCTCCGAGGCCTGCGGCGCGTAGCGCGAGCCCCGGCACTCGGGGCAGTCGATCTGCACGTCGGGCAGGAACTGGACGTCAAGGCTCACCGTGCCCGTGCCGTCGCAGCCCGGGCAGCGCAGGCTCCCGGTGTTGTAGGAGAAGGCCCCGGCCCGAAGCCCCCGCTTCTTCGCCTCGGGCGTGCGGGCGAACAGCCGCCGCAGCTCGTCGTGGACCCCGGCGTAGGTGGCCACCGTCGAGCGCACGTTCACCCCGATCGGGGTCGCGTCGATCAGCTTCACCTGCGCGATCCCGCAGGGCTCGACGCGGAGGACGTGGGGCGGGAGCGCAGCGCCTGAGGCCGCCGCCCGCAGGGCCGGCGCGAGGCTTTCGAGCACGAGCGTGGTCTTGCCCGAGCCCGAGACCCCGGTCACCGCCGTGAGCCTGCCTTTCGGGAAGTCGACTTTGAGGGGGCGCACGGTGTGGACCGGCCCGGTCTCAAGATGAATCCGCCCGAGAGCAAAGATCTCGTCCCTGGAAACGGGCTGCCGCACCCGCACCGACTCGCGGCCCGACAGAAAGGGGCCGATCACGGAGCGGGGGCTGCGGGCGAGATCGGCGGGCGTTCCGCAGGCGATCACCCGGCCGCCGTTCTTCCCCGCGCCGGGCCCCATCTCGATCATCCAGTCCGCCCGCTTCAGCACCTGCAGGTCGTGGTCCACGAGGACGACCGAGTTGCCGTCCGCGACCAGGTACTCCATCACGCCCGCGAGCCCCTCGAGGTTCGCAGGATGAAGCCCGATCGAGGGCTCGTCGAGCACGTAGAGCACCCCGGTCGTGCGGTTTCGCACCGCGCGGGCGAGCGCCATGCGCTGCCGCTCGCCGTTGGACAGGGTCGAGGCGGCGCGATCCAGCGCGAGATACCCGAGCCCGAGCTCGAGAAGCCGCCCCGCGGCGTCATGAAACGACCCGCAGATGGACTGCGCCATCGCCCGCATGTCCGGCGGGAGGCTGTCCGGCACGCGGGAGCACCAGGCCTCGAGCTCCTCGAGCGGCATCGCGCAGGCCTCATCGAGCGAAATCCCCAGGATCCGGGGCGCCCGGGCGGCCTCCGAAAGCCTCGTGCCGCCGCAGTCCGGGCAGACCGACTCCTTGAGAAAGCGCTCCACCCGCTTCATCCCCTTTTCGTCCTTCACGCGCGCGAGGGCGTTTTCCACCGTGTACTTCGCATTGAAGTAGGTGAAGTTCATGTCGCCCGCGGCTCCTGTGGTCTTGTTCTGGTAGAAGATGTTCTTCTTCACCGCCGGGCCGTTGAAGACGATGTCGCGCTCGCGCGCGGTGAGCTCGCGAAACGGCACGTCGGTCCGCACGCCCATTGAGCGCGCGATGTCCTTCATGAGCGACCACATGAGGGTCTGCCAGGGCAGCACCGCGCCCTGATCGATTGACAGGCTCTCGTCGGGCACGAGCGTCGACTCGTCGACCGTGCGCACGATGCCGGTTCCGCCGCACCTCCGGCAGGCCCCGGCGCTGTTGAAGGCGAGCTCCTCGGCCGAGGGCCCGTGGAAATGCGCGCCGCAGACCGGGCAGACGAGCTCCCGGCCGAGCGCGACGCTGATCGAGGGCGGCACGTAGTGCCCGTTCGGGCAGCGGTGGCTCGCGAGCCTCGAGAACATGAGCCGCAGGACGTTGAGCAGCTCGGTGGCGGTTCCGAAGGTGCTTCTCACGCCGGCGATGCCGGGGCGCTGCCGCAGCGCAAGCGCCGCGGGCACGTAGCGCACCTCGTCGACCTCGGCGGCCTGCGCCTGCGACAGGCGCCGCCGCGTGTAGGTGGAAAGGGCCTCCAGGTAGCGCCTCGAGCCCTCGGCGTAGAGCACTCCGAGCGCAAGCGATGATTTCCCCGAGCCCGAGACCCCTGCAATTGCCGTGATGCCGTGCAGCGGCACGTCGACGTCCACGCCCTTCAGGTTGTGGACTCTCGCGCCCCGCACTTCGATGGCCGCGGGCTCTCCGCGGCCTCCAGTCTGTTCCATGCCGCCTCCCCCTGCTCCGAAAACAAGAACCGTGCGCTTCCTGCCCTCAATGGGGGGCCCTTCAAGGGGACTCCGGAAAAGGGGAGCGAGCGACGTTTCCGCCTATATTAGACTGCGGGAGGACACCCCTTTTGCCTTTCAATCTGCAAATGCAGCAGGACAGCGCCATGACGGCCCTTGACTTCACCCGGACGATCCGCCCGGGCATGCCCCTTTTCCCCGGAACCCCGCAGCCTAGCCTTCAGGCGATCGCCCGGATCGAGGGCGAGGGCTTTCGCGAGACGCAGCTCCTTCTCACCTCGCACACCGGCACCCACATCGACGCCCCCGCCCACGTCTTTCCCGGCGGGGCGGCGCTCGAATCCTTCCCCGCCTCGCAGTTCGCGGGGAGCCTTGCCGTGCTCGACGCCACGGGCTTTGCGCCGGACTCGGAAATTCCCGCCTCTTTTCTCGAGGAGAACGCGGCTGCCCGCGCGGCCGAGTTCCTGTTCTTCCGCACGGGCTGGGAGCGCTTCTGGGGACAGGAGAGCTACTTCGAGGCTTACCCGGTGCTCTCCGCCGGGGCCGCCCGGTGGGCGGCGGACAAGGGCAAGAAGGCGCTCGGCTTTGACACGCCCGGGATCGACCCGGCCGAAGACGCTTCCCTCAGGCTCCACCGGATCGTGCTCGGGACCGGACGGACGCTGGTGATTGAAAACCTCTGCGGCCTTTCCGCCGCGCCCGCGGGGCTTCTCTCCTGCGCGGCGCTGCCGCTTAAATTCGAGGGCTCGGACGGGGCCCCCGCCCGCGTCATCGGCTGGACGCCCTAGGCGGAGGGAGGCTCGAGCGCCCAGGCGATCCCCCGGGCGAGCCGCCCGCAGGGGTCGGTGAAGTGCCCGCCCGGGTTCCACTCGAAGGCCGAGCGGATCCCGCGGCGCCGCAGGCTCTCGTAAACCGCTTCGGTCGCCTCGCCCACGCGCGCCATGAGGGGGCTTCGCGCCCGGGGCTCGCGCTGCCCCAGCGACAGATAGACCGCCTCGGGCGCGGGATCGGGCGCAGCCGCGGCGAAGCGCTCCGCAAAGCCCGGGTACCAGAGCGACCCCGAGCAGGAGACGAAGCGGCGGAAGGGGCCCGCGCGGCAGCCCGCCCAGAGCGCGAAAAGACCCGCCATCGAGTAGCCGGCGAGGATCCGGCGCGAAGGAGCCCCGGGCAGCGCCGCCTCGAGGGCCGGGAGGATCTCCGAGGTGAGCCGCCCGAGGTAGGCGGCCGCGCCCCCGGCGAAGCCCCCGCCCAGCCCCGGCAGGTCCTCGCTCCAGGGCGAGAGGTCCCGGTTCCAGAAAAGGCCCGTCACCGAGGCGAGCGCAAAGTCCCGGCAGCGCGCCTTCCGGCAGGCTTCGAAAAGGGCGCCGCCGTCGTCCTCGTATTCGTTCACGACAACGAGCGCGGGCGCTTCCAGGGGCTCGTCCGCCCAAAGCCTCACCGTGACGCCGCCCGCGCGAAGGCTCACCTGCATTTTTTACCCTCCCTGCCGGCCGCGGAAGCCAGGGGGCCGGCCGCCCCCGCCGGCACTCCTTTAAAGCTCCGGGCTGTTTCATTTTGAAACATTTTCTAAAAAAACCTAGAATCTGACAATCCCCCTCATAAAAAAAGACAAAAGGCTGAAGAAATGCCTCAACAACAACACCTGGAAAACATCAACCCCATCTCCTTCAGAGAACTCGTGAGGACGCTCGGCCCCGGCATCATGGCGGCCTCGGCCGCGATCGGCGGCTCGCACCTCGTCTCCTCCACGCAGGCCGGAGCCCTCTTCGGCTTCGCGCTCGTGGGCTTCATCCTCCTCATCAACTTCATGAAGTACCCGTTCTTCCGCGCCGGCCCCACCTGGACCATGGCGACCGGCGACGAGCTCATCGCGGGCTACGCGAAGCTCGGCCGCGGCTGGGTCTGGCTCGTCTGGGCGCTGATGGCCTACGGGGGCTTCACGAGCACGGCGGCCTGCTGCGTCTTCTCGGCGGGCATCCTGCACTACATGTTCCCGGTGATCCCGATGCCGGTGTGCTCCGTCCTCGTGATGGTGAGCTGCGCCGCGGTGATCATGATCGGGCGCTTCAAGCTGCTCTCCGAGGTCTCGAAGCTGCTCGTGGCGCTGCTCTCCTTCGTGACGGTGCTCGCCGTGGCGATCCTGCTCTGCTCGGTGAACGGCGACGGGGTCTCCTACCTCGCGGCCGCCTCCTCGCGCCCCGCGGTCTCGCCCTGGAACCTCGCGGGCCTGGGCTTTCTCGTGATGCTCACCGGCTGGATGCCCTGCCCGCTTGACATCACGCTCATCCAGTCGTCCTGGATCCGCCGCCAGAAGTCGCTCATGCCGGTGTCGCGCGCCGGCGCGTTCTTCGACTTCAACACGGGCTTCATCGTGACCGCGCTGCTCGCCGCGGTGTTCTGCGTGCTGGGGGCCCTCGTGATGTTCGGCGCCTACCAGAAGCCGATCATGCAGGGCGGCGGCTTCACGAGCCAGCTGATCGACCTCTACGCCGCCTCGATCGGGCGCTGGTCCATCCCCTTCATGAGCCTCATGGCGTTTGCCTGCATCTGGGGCTCGACCGTGACCGTGATGGACGGCTATGCGCGCGTGTGCGCCGTGGCGCAGCTCTACCTCAAGGGCAATCCCAACGGGGACTACCGCCCCGGCATGAACTTCTGGATCGCTTTCGAGTTCCTCGCGGGCCTCGCCCTCATCTTCTTCTTCAAAAACGAGATGATCGCGCTGCTCAAGTTCGCCATGATCTGCGCCTTCTGCACGACGCCGATCCTCGCCGCGGTGAACTTCCACCTGATGACGGGGAACTTCCTGCCCAAGGAATGGCGCTACGGCCAGGTGCTGAAGGTCTGGGGATGGGCCGGGCTCATCTTCCTCTTCGGCTTCCTCGGGGTCTTCCTCGCCTGGTTCAGCGGGCTGCTCCACTAAAAGCGGCGCTGAAGGCGGCCCCTGAAGCGGGCCGCCCTTTTAGCCCCCCGGGAGGGAGCGAGAGCTCCCTCCCTTTTGTTTTTTTGTTTTTTTATGAAGAGGAGTCCTGAAGCTAAAAATGAAACCCGAATCCATCGGCTGGTACGGGCGGCTCGGCCGTGCGGCGGCGTTCCTCGCCCTCAGCCTCGCGGTCCTCTCCGCCCTGCGGATTGCGTTTTTCCTCGCCTACCGGCCGGGCGCGCTTGCGCTGCGCGAGCTCCTGCCCGCGCTGGGCGTCGGGCTGAGATTTGACCTCAAGTGGCTCGCGGTCGGGCTCGTGCCGGCCTGGATCTGCCTGCTCGCCTCGCGGGCCGCGCCCCGGCTCTGGCGCGCGGCCTGCTGGCTCGCCCTTGCGGCCTTCGCCGCGATGGTCGCGCTCGACCTCGTGAACTTCGGCTTCTACGGCTTTTACGGCACGCCGATCAGCGCGATCATCTTCGGGTTCGTGCAGGACGACACCGCGGCCATTGTGAAGACGATCTGGAAGGACTGGCCGGTGGGGCTCTACCTTCTCGTCCTCGCGCTGCTTGCCGCGCTGCCCTTCGCGGCCTCGGGGCTCTTTCCGGCTTCCCGGCGGCCCGAGCCGTCCCGCCTGTCCTTTGCCCTGCAGGCCCTCGGCGGGACGCTGCTTCTCGCGCTTGCGATCCGCGGCAGCCTCGGCGTCTTTCCGCTCAACCACCTCGCCTTCTCGGTTTCTCCCGTCGCCTTCGTGAACGAAACGGTCCCGAACGGCGCGGCGGCCCTCCACGAAGCCTATAAAAACCACAAGATCCTGGACATCCGCGGGGGTGAAGCCGAGACGCTGCGCTCGATGGGGTTCGGGAGCGAATCCGAGGCGCTCGAGGCGCTCCGGGCGGTGCGGCCGTCCGTCCCGCCCGCCGCTTCCGCGCCCGCCGTGCAGCCCCATGTGATCGTCGCGCTTATGGAGTCGATGGGGCGCGATCTCTTCGAAAGCCACCGCCCGGGGATAAACGACACGTTGGGCGAGCTCGCCGCGCAGCTGCCGGGCGCGGTCGTCTTCAAAAACGGCGTGAGCATCGGCATCGGCACCTTCAACTCGCTCGAGGGGCTGCTCTTTGACACGCCGGAGACCCCCATCACGCAGAGCCGCTTCGGGCGGAAGACCTTCCCGTTTTCACGCGTCCTCGCCTATAAGAAGGCGGGCTACCGGACGGTCTTTCTCACGGCCGGGCCCGAGAGCTGGCGGCAGATCGACGTGAACTTCCCGCTCCAGGGGTTCGACGAGATCATCGGGGCCTCGGAGCTCAAGCGCCGCTACCCGCAGGCCGAGTCCCTCACCTGGGGGATCGGCGACGCCTGGATGTTCAAGGCGGCCGAGGAGCGGATCGCCGAAGCGGACCAAAAGGGCGAAAAGCTCTTTTTGTTCATGCTCTCGGCCACCAACCACGGCCCCCACCGCGTCCCTGACGGCGTTCATGTGAACCCGGTCGAAAGCGCGGCGCTGCCGTCCTTCATCACGGACACGAGAACTGAACTGAGAACCGCCGTCCTTCGGACTTACCAGTACGCCTGCAGCGAGCTCGGACGCTTCGTCGCCCGCGTGCGGGGCCGCACGGGAGGGCGCCCCGCCCTGATCGCCGCGACCGGCGACCACAATGTGCGGCTCAGATACAACGCCGCAGGGGTGGAAAACCGGGCGCAGAACGGCGTTCCGCTCCTCTTCTGGCTGCCGCAGGAAATGCGCGGGCTCGAGCGCCGCGCGGACACCTCGCGATGGACGGGGCACCGCGACCTCTTCCCCACGCTCGACTCGCTCGCGCTCGGGATCCGCCCGGAGCTCAAGGACGGGCGCGACCTCTTCGGAGGAGACCGGTTCGACCTCGTGGAATCCTACGATGGCTTTGGCAAAAAGGGCTTCGCGATAGGCGCCTGGGGCGCCGCGGCCATGCAGGGCGGAGACCGCGTGGACTGCTACCGCTGGAAGGCGGGCAGGCTCGAGCGCGCGCTGCCCTGCCCGGCGGAGATTGAGAAGATGGGCCGCGCGGCCCGGGCCGAGGAGGCGCTCTCCGACCTTGCGGTGAGGCGCGGAATCCTGGGCGGCGCGGCCGGCCGCTGACAAAAGCTTTGTCCCGGGGCGGGCCCTCTTCAGCCGTGAAGCCTCGGGGCGAGCTTCCTGAAGAAGACCCAGGCCGCTAGCAGCGCGACCAGCCCCCCGCAGAACCCCACCCAGGCGACCGAGGAGGCCTGCTCGACCCGGCCTCCGATGAAGGCTCCCGAGCCGATCCCCAGGTTGTAGATCCCGGAGTAGGCCGACATCGCGATCGTGACCGCGGCGGGAGGCGCCTCCTCGATGATGAGCGACTGGAAGACGAGGTTGAAGACCATCACCGCCATGCCCCAGAAGGCGCACAGCGCCACCTCCGCGGGCGCGCAGAACGAGGCCGGGTAGAGGAGCAGCAGCGATGAGGCGATCCCCAGGATCGCAAAGCGCCTGAAGGCCATGCGGTTTCCGTCGTAAAGCCGCGAGTAAAGCACGCTCGAGGCGATGCCCGCCGCCCCGTAGAGCATCAGCACCCAGGTGACGGCGGACTCCGACAGGTGCGCGGTCCTCGTGAGGAAGGGCTCGATGTAGCTGTAGCCGCAGAACTGCGCGGTCACCGTGAGCGCGGTCACCGCGAAGATCGCGACCAGCACCGGCATCCGGAGGATCCCCGGGATCTTCTCGGGCGCCACGTAGCTCGTGTTGGGCACGCGCGGGAACTCCCGCAGGATGAAGGCGAGAATGAGGAAGGCGACCGCCGCGACCGCACCGAACGTGCAGCGCCACCCGAGCACGAGCCCGATCGTGCGCCCGAGCGGCAGCCCGGCAATCAGCGCGACCGAGGTGCTCGCGGCGATGACCGAGAGCGCCGTCGCGCGCCGCCCCTCGGGGGCGACCTTCACCGCTACCGGCGGCGCGATCGCCCAGAAGACCGAGTGCGCGCAGGCCACGCCCACGCGGCTTGCCATCAGCATCCAGTAGCCGGTGGAAAGAGCCGAGGCAACGTGGCTCACGGCAAAAAGCGCCACCGTGGCGGCAAGCAGCTTTCTGTACTCCATGCGCGAGCAGAGCACCATGAGCGGCACCGACATCACGCACACCACCCAGGCGTAGAACGTGATCAGCAGCCCCGCCTTCGAGGTTGCGATGCCAAAGTCCGAGGCGATGTCGGAGAGCAGCCCGATCGGCATGAACTCCGAAGAGTTGAAGGCAAAGACCGAGCAGGCCATCGCGGCAAGCGGCAGCCACGCGCGCAGGCCCGTCCTGCCCTGAGCAACAGTATCCATAAGAAAACGAACCGAAAAAACCGGAAGGCTCCCGGCCGGGGGCCCTCAGGCTTCAAGCAGAAAAATGGAAAGAAAAACCTAGGGCCTAGCGCAGCTGGCTGTCCTTGCTGCCGCGGCGGTTGTAGAGATGCGCCGGATGCTGAAGCTTGTCGGCCTTCTCCTGGCAGCGCACACAGAGCCGCACGCCGGGCAGCGCCCGGCGCCGGGCCTCCGGGATCTCCTCGCCGCACTCCTCGCAGTAGCGCAGGCTCTCGCCCCGGTGAAGGTTCTCCCTCGCCCGGGCGATCTCGTCGTTGAGCGAATCCTCGATCTGGTCCTGCACCGCGCCGTCCTGAGCCCAGCCCACCGCCATGGCAGCCTCCCGCACAAAGAAAAACAAACCACCAGCCCTGAGACAGTGGGACTATAGTCCAATTTCCGCCGCTCGAGGGGACGCCCCCGGGGCCGCTCAGGCGACCGGCACCACGCAGGCGTACTTCGGGCGCTCGGGAAGGTCGAGCGGGATGATCCTCACGCGCACGCCGAAGCTCTCGGAGAGGTTCTGCTCGGTGAGCACCCCGGGGGCGGGCCCGAAAAGCGGGGGGCGCCCGGGCAGCATGAGAAGCGACTGCGAGCTGATCTCGAGCGCGTGCGAGGGGAAGTGCGTGTTGATGATGGAGCCGATCCCGCGCTCTTCGGAGAGCCGCTGCAGCACGCGAAGCACCCGCAGCTGGTTCTTGAAGTCGAGGTTGCTCTCGGGCTCGTCGAGCACCAGCACCTCGGGGCGCGCGGCGAGCGCCCGGGCGACGAGCGCGAGCTGGTACTCGCCGCCCGAAATCCGGCTGCAGAGCTTGTCGGCGAGGTGCGCGATCCCCACCGCCTCGAGCGCTTCGCGCGCGATCTCGCGGTCGCGGGGGCCCGGGCGGGAAAAGTCCCCGATCCTCGCGCTGCGGCCGAGGAGCGCGAGCTCCCCCACCGTGTACACGAAGGGGAGCGACCGGGCCTGCGGCACGTAGCCGATCCTCGACCAGAAGCGCCGCGGGGAGAGGCTCGAGGCCTCGACCCCGTCGATGTAGGTGCCGCCCGAGCTCCAGCGCTGCAGCCCCAGCATGCAGCGCAGCAGCGTGGTCTTGCCCGCGCCGTTGCGCCCGAGCACGCTCATGATGCCGCGGCAGTCGAACGTGAAGCTCACGCCCTCGAGCACCCTTTTTCCCCCGGGATAGGAGAAAGCGCCGTTCTTCACCTCAAGAATCATTTTTTCCGGCTCCTTTGCCCGCCTCAGCCGAGCGAGCTGCCCGTGCGGCGCAGCAGCGCGATGAAGACCGGCGCGCCGATGAGCGCGGTGAGAATGGACACCGGGAACTCGATTTCGGCCGCCGACCTCGCGGCCGTGTCCGCGGCGAGCACGAAAAGCGCGCCGAAAAGCAGCGACGCGGGCACCACCCGCTCGTTGCTGTTGCCAAGCAGGAGCCTCGCGAAGTGCGGGATGAGAAGCCCCACCCAGCCGATCAGCCCGCACATGCTCACGACGCTCGCGGTGATCATGGTGCCGCTCACGATGACGAGCGCCCGCAGCCTCCCCGCGGGGATCCCCAGCGAGCGGACCTCGTCGTCGGGAAGCGACAGCGCGTTGAGCCTCCAGCGCAGCAGCCAGATGAGCGCCGAGCCCGCGGCGATGAAGGGCAGCCCCAGCATGAGGGTCTGCATGTTCGCCCCGGTGAAGGTCCCCATGATCCAGTAGGTGATCGAGGGCAGCACGTCCTGGGGGTCGGCGAGGTACTTCACGAGCGAGATGAGCGCGGAAAACATCGCCCCCACGATGAGGCCCGAGAGGATCAGCATCAGGATCGAGCTTCGGCCGCGCACGCGGCTCACGGCCCAGACGAGGGCTACGGCCGCAAGCCCCGAGAAGAACGAGATCACCTGGATCGCGACGCCCCCGAGCCCGAGCAGGATCCCCAGCACCGCCCCGAAGGCCGAGCCGCTCGCGACCCCCAGCGTGTCGGGAGTGGCAAGCGGGTTGGAAAAGAGCGCCTGGAAGGCCGCCCCCGCCACCGCGAGCCCCGCGCCCGCCGCCACCGCGAGCAGCACCCGCGGCAGCCGCACGTTGAGCACCACCGACTTCATGACGCCGGTGACTCCGGGGTCCCCGGTGAGCGGGCAGGCGAGCGTTCTGGCCACCTCGGGGATCGACAGCCCGTAGCGCCCGCAGCCGAGCGACGCGAGAAAAAGAAGCGCGAGAAGAAAGCCCGCCGCCCCCATGATCCAGTTCTGCCTGCTCACGGCCCGGCCTCCGTCAGCGCCCGCGCGCGGCCGGCGAGGTGATGCGGCCCTCGGCCACGTTGCTCTTCGGCCTGAAGATCGACTCGACCTGCCGGTCGGTGAGGCGGATGTTGAAGAGCTCCCTGTAGTACTTCTTCACCTCGGCGTTGAGGTTCACGTCCCGGAAGCGCTCGGGGTAGACGGTCTTTGCGAGCCAGAGCAGCGTCATCGGCGTGTCGGCCGAGGGCGTGTAGCCGCGGTAGAGCCCGAGCGGCATCTTGTAGACGCGCCGCTCCTGCACGGCCTTCACCTTCGACCAGTCGTGGAATTTGCTCCCGTAGAGGTCCGCGGGGACGGTGTTCGTGAAGTTCGTGATGAGGACCGTGTCCGGGTTCCAGCGGTAGACCTGCTCCATGTTGATCTGCGCGTTGGCGTTTTCGGCCTTCACGCCCGAGGCGACGTTCTGAGCCCCGACCGCGTCCGCCCAGTACTGGCCGAAGAAGCGCCGTCCGCTCGTCACGATCTTGCGGTCGTCATACTGGAAAAGGAAAAGCAGCCTGCGGCGCTGCGAGGCCGGGATCGAGGCGACGCGCCTGGAGACCATCGAGGCCACCGAGCGGCTGATCCTCGCGGCCTTCTCCTTCTTCGCCTGCCCGGGAAAGACTTCGTCCAGGAGCTTGATCCAGGCCTCGTAGGTGTCGAGCACGTTGTAGTTCCAGCGGTTCACGCTCACCGCAAGGGCCGGGATCCCTGCGTTGTCCAGCATCTTGAGCGTCTTCGCGTCGCCCGCGTTCACGAAGACCACGTCGGGCCTGAGCTTCATGAGCGACTCGACGTTCACCGTGCTGCCGTTCATGAAATTGGTCGGGACTTTCTTGATTTTCGGGTAGATCTCGCCCAAAAGGCCGTTTTCCGCGGCCAACATCGAGACTTTGCTCATGCCGGCGATCTTGTCGGCGCCCCCGAGGAACACGGCGGTGACCGAGGCGAAGGGGAAGATGTTGGTGATCACGACGCGGTTCACGTGGTCCGGCACCTCGACCTTCCTGTCCAGATGGTCGACCACGACGCGCGCCGAGGCGGAGAAGGCGGCAAGAACCGCCGCGGCCGCGGCCAGCGTTTTCACAAGGAGCTGACGTTTCATTTCATTCATCCTTTTCTTTAGTCATGAAGCCTGCCAGGGCAGAAGCGGCTCCCGGCTCTCCGCCCCGTCAAACCACCGGTTGAAGCGGCCTCCCGCGAGGCGCGGCATCGAGTCGAGCCAGATGCGGCCCGAAAAAGCCTGGTGCGGCAGGTCGACGAAGCGCGGCGACCCGCCCCTTAAGACCATCCGGTAGACGGGGTCGGCCACGACAAGGGCCGCCTGCGGGAGCAGCCTCAGGTAGTCGTCCTCCGTGCAGCCCGCGGCGTCCCCCGGTCCGAGCAGCGCCGGGTCGCAGGTGAGCGACGTGAGCACGCGCACGTTCTTCAGCCCGTGGTCGCGCACGAGGCTCGCGCGGACCGCGGCGCTCACGACGGGCTCGCCCACGACGTAAGCGGGCTTCGAGTCCTCTTCGATGTTGCCGCGCACCCCGCAGGCGAGGTTCGCACAGCCGCCGCCCGAGGCCGCCTCACGCAGCTTCCGGCAGACGAGGTCGGTCATGAAGCGGCCGACGGGCGCGCCCACGACAAAGGGCGTCCCGAAGCGCCTCAGGAGGAGCTTCGCGGCGGGCAGCCCGCAGCCCGAGACGACGAGATTCGCGTCGGCCGCGCCCGAGCGCCCGATCTCCTCGAGGCTCGAGCCCATCGCCCAGACCGAGAGCACTTCAAAGCCCTCGCGCTCGAGCTCCCCGCGCAGGTCGGCCGAGGTGTGCCGGTACTCGAAGTCCAGCGGCGTCACCCCCAGGACGTTCACCCGGGGCTTTGCGCCGGGCCCGCTCCCCGGCCCTTTAAGGCAGAAGCGGTCCGCGAGGTGCCAGAAGGCCTTGCCCGCGCCCTCCACGTAGTCCTTCGTCCCGTTCGTGTCGATGCCGAAGGAGGGGATGCCGGTGCGCTGCTCGATCTCGCGGGCGATGCCCTCGTAGTCGCAGCCGCACATCATCGGGATCGGGGTGCCCGCGAGTGCGATGAACTTCGGGCGGTAGTCGCGCGCGGCCGAGGCGACGTCCCCGATCAGCCGCTGCTCGTTGCCGAGCACCGCGTCGACCTCGGTGAGCCCCGAGATGTAGACCATCGAGGGCGTGTCGTACCAGCGCGGCTCGTCGTGCGTGCTGTAGGTGGAGTTGCAGCCCGAGGCGTCGTGCATGACGAGCAGCCCCCCGAGCTCGTAGAGCGCCGAGCACATGGAGGAGTTGTCGGCCGCGTAGACCGGGAGAAAAGCGTTGGCCTGTTTCATAAGCAACCGTTCCTTGTGCAGCCGAGCGCCTTCACCTGGATCAGGTCGCGCGCGCTGCGCGGCGTCCTGAAGGCCTCCGCCATGAGCTCCAGCATCCGCGCCATGCCCGAAATCCCGTCCATCCCGCCGCCTTCGATCATGTTGACGAAACGGTCGGTGCCGGTGAAGAAGGCGGCCTTCTGACCGATCGCGAGCACGGGGCGCTCCGGGGCCGCGCGGCGCGGCGCAGCAAAGACCATCCCCGGGTGCACGGTCGGGTGCACCCGAAGCTCCGGGCGCCTCGCCTGAAGCCACTCGAAGTCGCCCTTCTCCGAGGCCTGGAAGGCGTCGCAGTAGAGGTCCGTCACGTTGAAGCCCGACTCGAGCAGGAACCGGGCGAGCGAGAGCGGCCGGGTGGCGGCCGTGTAGTCGAGTGCGACCGGGGCGCCGCCGACCGCCGCGCGGGTAAGCCGCAGCGACTTTTCGAGCCGCTCCTCGGCCGGGGCCGGGTCGAAGGTGGCGCCAAGCTCCCGCGCGAAGCCGGCGAGCATCCGGCGGTTTTCCTCGAGCCCGAAGCCGCAGGAGAACATGGAGGTCTCCTGTCCCAGGCGCTGCCTGGCCCAGTCGAGCATCGGGCCCGCGACCGGGTTCACGGCGATCGCGCGCTTTGAGCGCGCGAGCTCCTGGTACTCGCCGTAGGTGCGCGCGGCCGTGATCGTCCGGAAGGGACGGCCCGAAGCGCGCACGATCCGCGCGAGGTCGGAGTCGGCCGTGGGCGGCACCACGTCGCCGTAAACCGTGACGCCCTCGTCCAGGTCTTCGCGGCGCCGCAGCAGCGTGTAGATCTGGCGCCGGTTGCAGGCGTCGGGCGAAATCCTTTTGCGCAGGATCGGCGTCATGTAGCCGTCGGTGAAGTCGATTCCGGGGTGCAGGGCCCGCAGCCGCTCGAAGGTGAACGTGAGGTCGGTGCCGATGAATTCGTGCACGCAGCTCGTGTAGACGATCACGGCCCGCGGCCTGTAGGCAATTTTCTTCAGGATGTCGCCCACGCCCTCGATCAGGACCTCCTCGGTGTTGCCTTCGAGCAGGTTGCTGTCCTCGATCGTGATCGTGGAGAAGCGGTCGAGCGCCCGGACCTCGGCCGCGCTCAGGACCACGCCCCTCAGGCAGGCCTCGGCGCAGACGAAGACGATGTGGGTCTCGGGCACGAGAAGCCCCAGGTGCATGATGGTCCAGGGGCCCCGGGCCGGGGCGCTGTACTCGAGCGCCGGGGAAAACGGCGCGGGAAAGGCGGCCTCGCCGATCGAAAGGACGGGGTCGGGGCGCGCGGCCCGCGTGAGCAGTGGCATGGCTGAGCTGCCCTCCCTTTAAATGAAGTCGCCCGCGCGGATCGGGACGAAGAGCTCGTCGCGCGCCCTGGAGGAGGCGGCAAGCACCGCTTCCGACAACCGCTCGAACTCCTTTGCCATCGGCGAGTCCGGCAGGCAGTCGACCACGGTCCCCTGCCGCCGCTCGGCCTCCTGCACGTCGCCCGAGCGCGGCAGCCGGTAGATCACGCGCGAGCCCACGGTGCGCGCGAGCTCGTCCACCTTCCGGTCCTCGTCCTCGACGAGGCGGCGGTTGAGGATGATGCCCGAAAGCCGCGCGTAGCCGCGGTTTTTGAAGTTCTCGACGGCCTGCGCGATGCAGCCCGCGGCGTAGATCGCCATGTTCTCGCCCGAGGTGACGATGAAGACGTTGTCCGCGTAGCCCTTCCGGATCGGCATCGCAAAGCCCCCGCAGACCACATCGCCCAGCACGTCGTAGAGCACAACTTCCGGCCTGATCCGCTCGAAGGCGTGCGCGGCGGTGAGCGCTTCAAAGGCGGCCACGATGCCGCGGCCCGCGCACCCCGTTCCGGGCGAGGGGCCGCCCGCCTCGACGCACCAGACGCCGTTGGGGGCGCGGTGCACGATGTCCTCGAAGGCGACGCGCCCGTTCGGCCGGCGGCGAAGCGCGTCGAGCACGCTTTCAATCCTGCGCCCGCCGTTGTGATAGATGGTGCTGTCCGCCTTCGGGTCGCAGCCGATCTGCAGGACCGAGAGGCCCTTTTTCGCAAACGCCGCCGAGAGGTTGCTCACTGTGGTGGACTTGCCGATTCCGCCCTTGCCGTAGAGTGCGATTCTGTACATGAAAGACTGAGAAAAGAAAGCTGAAGTTTTCCGTTCGAAATTCAATGCGAAGGATGGATCCCGGCGGCGCTCCCGCCTGCCCGGCCAAATCCTTGAGGGTTAGGGATTTTAACCGCAAATGGTTATGCGAAGTTTTCCATGCCAAGGGTTATTAATTACTTCTTAAGTGATATCTTTCATTCAGACGGTTCTTCGCAGAGCAACAGGCCTTTGCCCTGCGCTGTCAGGATCCCGGGCCGGAGCGCCGGGATCATTTCAACGTTTCACTTCAATGCATTTCAATTCACTTTGCTGCGATGGCCGTCCAACGCTCTTGTTATTCAAGAGGGTGTAAAGAATTTTGTGGGCGCTCTGAGATAATGCTTCTTGGAGAGCCTAAATATGAGACGCACACCTGATCCTTTTGACAAACTCGCGGAACAGATTCTGGAAGACCTGAAGAAGTCCGGCCGGGAAATCAAATCCTCCGGGGAAGCGGATGATTTCATGGCCCACCTGCTGGGGCGGCTGCTGACGAAAATGCTGGAGGGCGAAATGACCCATCATCTGGGTTATGAAAAGGGCCAGGCACGTCCGGGTGACAATGAGCGCAATGGCCACAGCTCCAAAACCCTGAAGTCTCCCAAGCTTGGAACCATCCATGTGGACGTACCCCGGGACCGCAAAGGCCGCTTCACACCCCGGATTGTTCCGAAGCACAAAAGGACGCTGGATGGGTTCGACGAAAAAATTTTGGCCCTTTATGCCCGAGGCCTGACGACACGGGAAATCCAGGGCTATCTTTACGACGAATATGGGATGGAAACCAGCGCCGAGTTCATCAGCGATGTGACCGACGCCATACTTCCCGAGCTTCAGAAATGGCAGGACCGTCCTCTCAGCCCTGTCTATCCGGTGATTTTCTTTGACGCCATCAGGATCAAGACAAGGGGCGAAAACGGGGTGGTCACTCCCCGGGCAGTCCATATCGCCCTGGGCGTGGATACCGATGGAAAGAAGGATGTCCTGGGTCTTTGGATGGCCGAAAATGAAAGTGCCAAATACTGGCTTAAAGTCTTTAACGAGCTGAAGAATCGAGGCGTCAACGACATTCTTATCGCCGTCACGGACGGGCTTAAAGGGATGCAGGAGGCTTTGGAGACGGCTTTTCCGAAAACGATGCTGCAGACCTGCATCGTCCATTTGATCCGCAACAGCCTCAAAATGGTCAACTACAAGGATTACAAGGCGGTTGTTGCTGCGCTGAAGCCTGTTTACCGTGCTGTCAACGCCGAGGAAGCACGTCAGGCGCTGAACGATTTTGCCCAGTCGGAACTTGGGAAAAAATATTCCTACATCGAAAAAATCTGGCTGGACGCATGGGATCGCGTGATTCCTTTCTTTGAGTTCTCACCCGCCGTCAGGCGGTTGATCTACACCACCAACGCCATTGAAAGCTTGAACCGGGACCTGCGAAAGGTTGTCAAGACAAGAGCTTCTTTCCCAAGCGAGACCGCTGCGCTGAAGCTGCTTTACCTGGCGATCCGAAAGGTGGAGAGGAGATGGGTGAGGCCATCACCTTATTGGAAAACTGCCATGCGAGAATTAACCATTGAGTTCGGAGACAGGATCGCACCTTTCTTCGATTAACCTAAAGGGGGCGCCCACAAGAATTTCCATACCCTCTTATTCAATAATTATCTTTTAATATTCAATATATTAAAGATATATTTTTCGCCTTTGAAATTTTCAATTCAATGTAATTCAACTCATCATAAACTCATCATCAACTCATCAATACGAACATTTATGCAATTTTGAATTGATCAGATCAATTAAAATTGACATCAAATACAGTTTTGATGAATTGAATGCAATTGAATTGCATTGGAATGCCTGAAAAGCAAGGATGTTTTTATGACAGAACAGGAGTTGCCGGAGCGCGAATCCCTGCTTGTTGAATTCAAGAGCGACAGGGGAAAGAAAGGCGGAGGCTATCCCGATGATGAACTGGTCGAGGAAGCAGTCGGGATGGCCAACACTGAAGGAGGAACGCTCTACCTTGGTGTCGAGGAGGACGGCCGGCCCACCGGCGTAGGGGAGCATCACCGCGACCCTGTCGGCCTTGCCGCTCTGATCGGCACCCGAACCCGCCCGTCGCTGTCAGTGCGCGCGGAAATCGTGAGCATCAAGGGGCTTCAGGTCATGGCCGTTCACATTCCCAAAAGCTTTTCGGTCGTGGCTACGGTCTCAGGGAAAATTTTAAAGCGAAGGCTTAAGGCAGACGGATCGCCTGAAGTCATCCCCATGTACCCGTATGAGATTTATACGAGGCTTTCTGATCTTCGAAAGCTCGATTTTTCTGCCCAGCCGATCCAGGAGGGTTCCCCTGATGATCTGGATCCGAATCAGATGGTTCGTCTTCGCGCCGCGATTGAAAACCAGCACGGCGACCAGCAGCTGCTTGGTCTCACTGACGAGGAGCTCGCCCAGGCTCTGCGGCTTACCGCCCGCGTGGGCGACAAAATATATCCGACCCTGACCGGTCTTCTGCTGGCCGGCAAGGAGGCGAGCCTTCAGCGCTTCGTGCCTACTGCTGCAGCCGGCTTTCAGGTCCTGCAGGGTACGAAGGTTTTAATCAATGAAACCTTCACCAAACCGGCGGTCGAGCTGGTTGAGCTGTTCATGGAGTACATGAAGGCCTGGAATCCTGAGAAAGAATTTGATTACGGACCCTACAGGATCCCGATTCCGGAGTTTTCCAAAGCAGCTTTCCGCGAGGGCCTGATCAATGCAGTCGCCCATCGCGACTATTCCATGCTTGGATCGGTCCGCGTTCAGATTGACGACGAAGGCTTAACGATCAGCAGCCCGGGCGGCTTTATTGAGGGAATCACAATCAACAATCTGCTGACCGCAGAGCCCTCCGGAAGAAACCCGTCGCTTTACGATGCCTTGAAAAGGATCGGGCTCGCGGAAAGGACAGGACGCGGGATAGACCGCATTTTCGAAGGATCAATCACCTTAGGGCGGCCATGGCCGGATTATTCGGAATCGACTTCAAAAAACGTGGTCCTTTTCATCCCTCGGGCGAAAGCGGACATTCGATTTATCCGCCTGCTCATGGACGAGCAGGAGAAAATCGGGCATCCCCTGGCCATTAACGCGCTTTTAGTCCTCTCCGCAGTTTATGCGGGGCGGAAACTGAGCGGCGGAGAACTGGCGGCAAAGACCCATATTCCCCGGCACCGGCTGCAGCCGCTGATTGAAAATCTCATCGAGCAGGGACTGATTGAGGAAATCGGGCGCGGCAAATCCAGAATGCTGATGCTGGGGCAAAAGGCCTATTCAAACGCCGGCAAAACAAAAGAATATATAAGGCAGAAAGGCATCGACTCCGTTCGTTTTCCTGAAATGATTCTGGAGCTCGCCAGGCGGCAGGGAGGCGCCGTCACCAAAAATGACGTGATTGAGCTGCTGCACATTTCCAGTCAGAAGGCTTATAGAACGCTGCAGGCGATGCGCGAAGACAAGCTCCTGGAACTGGAGGGCAGGGGAAGACTCGCTTTTTACAGAACTACCGGGAAAACAGCATGAAAGGTTTTCGTCTGCCAAAGTTTTAAGAGCAGTATGAAATCGGGAGGTGCCCACCTTTCATTTTCGGGATGAAAGTGCGCGTTTAAAGGGAAAAGCCAGAGGGGCGGCTTTCGCCCGGCGCCCCGCTTCGGGAGTACGCTTGAGGGCGTCGATGCCCAGCGTCAACAAACAACTCATCGTCATTTGGAGAATCCGCCTTGAAAGCCACCCTTTTGCTGCTTCCGGCCCTCTGCCTCGCCGCCTCCGGCGCCTTCGCCGCGATCCCCGGCAACACGACCGACGAAAGCTTCGCGCACGCCAAGAAGACCCTGCTCGAGAAAGTCTTCTACGACCACCGCGTGACCTTTTACTGCCGCGCCTCGTTTGACGAGCGCAAGAACATCACGCTGCCGAAAGGCTTCACGACCCCGACGCACGAGGGCCGCGCGAACCGGCTCGAGTGGGAGCACATCGTCCCGGCCGAGAACTTCGGGCGCGCGTTCGAGGCCTGGAGAAACGGCGACCCGCTCTGCCAGAACTCGAAGGGAGCCTTCAAGGGGCGGCGCTGCGCGAACCTCGCGAGCCGCGAATACCGCCTGATGCAGGCCGACTACTACAACCTCTACCCCGCGATCGGGGCCGTGAACGCGATGAGGAGCAATTTTCCCTACACGCAGTTCGCCGCTGACACGCCCGCGACCTTCGGGACCTGCCCGATGAAGATCGAGGACCGCCGGGCCGAGCCGCCGGACTGGGCGAAGGGGCTTGCCGCAAGGACCTACAAATACATGGCGGCGGCCTACCCGCAGTTCCGGATGAGCGACCAGCAGCGCCGCCTGATGGACGTCTGGGACAAGAAATACCCGGCCGACGACTGGGAGTGCCTGAGGGCGAAGCGCATCAAGGCCCTGCAGGGCAACGCCAACCCCTTCACCGAAGAGTCCTGCGCCCGCAGGAAGTAAAGGCTTAAAGCCCGGGCGGCGGAGGGATGTCCCCCCAGAAGCGGGGCCCCGGCGCCGCCTTTTGATTTTTTAAACGAGGCCGCGGCGCGGAAAAGAGCGCCCGCGGAATCAGGAACAACATGCAAAAAACATTGGCAGCCTTCGCTCTTGCGATCGCGCTCGGGGCCTCTGCCGCCTCGGCCGCGAGCTTCAACTGCGCAAAAGCCCGGTCCTATTCAGAAAAGCTCATCTGCTCGGACCCGCAGCTTTCCGCCGCGGACGACGATCTCGCCCGCGTCTACGACGCGGCAAAGGAGAAAACCGGGAATTCGAAGCAGTTCCGCCGGTTCGTGGAGGAAAACTGGAAGCGGCGCGAGCAGTGTGCGGATCCGGCCTGCGTGCGCAGCTGGTACCAGAGCTCCCGCGCCGCCTACGAGCGCATCGCGGGAGGCGCCGCCCTGCCCCGTGAGGCCGCCGCAAAGAAAGCCCCGCCCTGCTTCGTGAAGGGGCTGAAGCGCTGCGTCACCTACCGTTTCAAGGACGCCCCGGGGCTGCAGCTCAACTACAGCGACGGCCGCCGCTTCAAGGTCTCGATGTACTTCGACCGGACGGTGGAAGTCGCCTACTACATCGATGAGAACAACAGGAGGATCGGGATCCCCGCGGACTTCCGGCCGATGTTCTCCGAAAAAGACATGGCCGATCAGACCAATGGGCGCGAGGACTACGCGCTCGGGCAGTACGACTTCGACGGGGACGGCGCGGACGAAATCGTACTCGCAGGCCGCACCTGGGCGCCGGACGGCATGAACGGGCTTGCGGTCACGGTCTACCGCATCCGCGACGGCAAGACCTGGTCCTTCGGGGCCTCCGACATTTCTGGCGACCCGGCCGCCCGCATCGGGGCGAACAAAGTCTTCATTCCGAGGAATTTCCGGGGCTTCGTCCACGAGTGGACTTTCTATCGGGACGCCTTCCAGTACGAGGAAACGAACTGAAGGGCCCCGCCGCCGGCTTTACCCCCTGACGCCGGCCGCCTCGTCCGCGCCCCTTCGAGCACCGCCCCGCGATCCTGTATTCGGAGCCCTGCCCGGAAAGAGCACTGCTCCTGCCTGAAAAGCCCGGGGGCGGGGAAAGACCAGGAAAAACGGGGGACATGAGGCGGCCCGGAGCGTAAAAAAATCCCGGCAAAGCCGGGAAACGGCCTCTGCCGGGATTTCAGGCGCAGGCGGGAAAGACCCGCCGGGACGGCGCAAGGCGCAGAGGGCCGGATGGAGTGAAAATCCGGTCCGCCCCGCTTCTGCGGCTTAGTTTTCCTTATGCACGCGCGGGTGCACGGTGAGCCCCAGGGCGTGCAGCGAGGTGCTGATCTCGAGCACGAAGTAAATCATCGACACCACCGTGAGCGCCATGCCGCACAGCAGCAGCACCGACTCGGGCACGTCAAGCCGGATTCCGAAGAGCGCGTCAAGCACGTTGCAGAGCACGATGCAGGCGCTGAAGGTGACCGACACCGCCATGCACAGCATCGCGCGGCGCAGGTACCAGGCCCGCTTGTAGATCAGTTCGATCGAGGCGTCCAGCTCCGGGTCGATCAGCTTGTCCGACTGGCTCGCCTTCTCGCGCAGCAGCTCGCGGATGCGGTTCGTGGCGTGGCTGTAGCGGTTCGTCATGGACAGCAGGAGAAGGCCTACTCCGGAAATCAGCGTGACGGGGGTCAGAGCGGAAAGAAGGACAGAACTGAATTGCACGGCCATTTGGATTAATGCCTCCCATTCGAATGGATGATTTTTGTGAAAAAAGTGAACTATAAGCCCAGAAAAGGCTCATGGCACAAAAATCTCATGAAAACAGGGTTTAATCCTATTTCCGGCCCCTCCGGGGCCCAACGGCCGCTCAGGGAAAAAGGCGGCCTGTCCGCAAAGCCGCAGGCTTACGGGCAGGCCGCCTCGCAGGGCGCGCTTTCCCTTCTTTAATCAGAAGGAAAGCCTCACGCCGGCGTTCACGCTCCAGGCGCTCTCAAGGGAGTTTCCGAAGCGGTACTCGGCGTCCGCAAACGCGAAGGCGCTCCGCCCGAGCGCCACCTGGAAGCCCGCGCCCGCGTCGTACCAGCTGCCCTTGTTTTCGATCGAGGCGTCGTAGCCCGAGGCGCGGGTGGTCGAATCGAAGGCGCGGATCTTCTGCTTCCCGCTCCACTCGCGAATCCAGTCGGCCTTGAAGTAGAACGAGCTCGCCTTCTCGGCGCCGAAGCTGCGCCCGGCCCGGAAGCCCGCGCGCGAAAGCACCGAATTGAAGCTGTCCTGCGCGATCCGCGAGCCCTGCGTCGTGCTGTAGTTCCCGTCGGTCACGTGCAGGTACTGCAGCTGCAGCTCAGGCTCCACGAACCACCCCTCGGCGCCGAGCGGGAGCTTGTGGCCCGCCTCGGCCGAAAAGCCGAGGACGTGGTTGTCAAAGTCGCCCTTCACGCGGCCGCCCGAGCCGTTCACGATGTTAAAGCTGTTTGCGAGCCGCCCCCACTGCGCGACAAGGTCGACGTAGGCGCCGCTTACTCCCAGCCACGTGCCGTAGGCCTTCACGCCGAAGCGCCGGGTGTCCCCGTCTCCCGAGAGCCCCTTGAAATCGTCGTCGGCATGCCGCCAGTCGAGGGCCAGGCCGGCAAGCGCCCGCCCAGCGCTAAAGGAGAAGGCGCGGTCAAAGCCCGCCTGGTAGGTCGCGGCCGAACTCTTGAAGTCGCCCCGGCCCGAGGAGCTCTCGAGATTGTCATAGCGGATGCGAAGCCACAGGCCGTCGTCTCCCTTTGCGTGCCGCGCTTCGCCCAGCCTCTTTACGAGCCGGTCCATGTCGACCGCGTTCCAGTACAGGGAGCGCGCGGCCCCGAGCACCGCGCGGCCCGCGTCGGAGAGCTCCACCTTCGGCTTTTCAGGCGTCTGGCCGCCGTTGTCGGGCTGAACCGGCGCTACGGGCTGGTCAGGCGTGGCAGGTGTGTCGGGGGTATCAGGGGTGTCAGGAGTCTCTGGAGTATCGGGGGTGACAGGCTTGGTCTCAGTCGCCTCCGCGATGTACCAGTTCGTGCCCTCCTCGCCAAAGGCGGCGTCCGTGAAGGCAACGCCCGGCCGGTAGGTGCCCTCGCCGCTTCCCTCGCCGTTGTAGAGAGCGTTGGAGGCGTCGCCCTTCACGTAGTCGCTCTTTGCAAGCGAAAAGGTGACGTTTGTCACGCCCTGGTCCTTCATCTCGGCCTTGAACTCATTGCCCCAGCCCGCGGCCTTCCCGTTCGTGGTCGCAAGCCGCACGCCCTTCAGCGCCTCGATGTTCGGGACCTCGCTTCTGTCAACGACCAGGGCGATCGTGTTGGAAGAGCCTTTCTGCAGGTCCGTCGTATAGAGCATGCTGCCGCGGGACGGAGTCGGGCTCGCCCGCATGACGAATGTCCCGGAGCCGGACAGGCTTCCCGCGGTGAAGCTTGCGCCCTCGGACTTCGAGAGGTCGACCGTTCCGCCGCCCTCGCCGAAGGCAAGACTCTTCACGAAGCTCCTGCCGTAGGCCGTCCAGGCCGCCCCCTTGGAGAGCGAAACCGAAGCGCTCCCGGCCGTGGAGGCGGGGACCATGCTCCCGGAGCCGTAGAAGATCCCCGGGCTGGTGAGGAAACTTACCGACCGGGCCGCTGAGGCCTCCCCTCCGAGGTCGTGGTAGTCGTCGATCTGGCCGCGGATGAAGGAGTCGGAGCCGCTCGCCTCGAGCGTGAGCTGCCCGCCGTTCGCGACATAGATGTCGCCCGCGATCTGCGTGGTGCCGCCCGAGAAGGAGAGCGAGGCGGGGGTCGATTCGGTCCCCGCGTCGCCGCCCACAAGGATCGTGCCGCTGATGCGCCGCGTGCCTTCGCCGCTGAAGGCGACGGAGCCCGCCTGAACCACCCGGATCGCGGCGCTGCGGATGTTGAGCCCATCATTGGAGGGCGCGCCGGAAAAAGCGCCCTTGTAGTCGCCCGAGACGCTCTCGTCGATCGTGATGTCGGCATTTCCGGTGATGTTGAGAGTGGCCGACCGGATTTGCACGCCGTTGGCCGCGCCATTCGCCCCTTCGGACGAGATGTCGGCGACAGACAGATCACCGACGGAGACGGGGAGCGCGATGGAATTCAGGTAAAGGCCCCTCGCCTTGCCGTTTTCTCCTGTAGCCGTGACGCCTTTCACGCTGAGGCTGCCAAAGCTCGCGGGAACAGGGTAATAGTGAACCATTGATGAGCCGTTGTCTCTCCAGTACTCTTCACTGAAATCCTCGAGAATGACGCCGTCAGCCCGGGTGACGCCCTTGACATTGGCCACCTGCACTGATGAGAACGTCAGCTTGTTTGAATCGCCGAGTGTGCTCCTTTCAGTATACAAAGCCAAGCCGGAGGCACTCGCTCCTGTCGACGTGATTCCGTCAACCGTGAGGCTGCCCACGCTGATGTCCGGCTGCTCCTCTACAAAAAAGCCGGACGTATCGCTTACGCCCGTGATATTCCTGATATCCATGCGGTCAATGTCGACATAGTGGGCTCCGCCGGCCCCGACGCCGTAGGCGAGCATCGTCGGAGTAGTGTTGTTCAGCGTGTCGACTTCTATATTTTTCGCTTTGATGTCACGCACAGCAATGCCAATGATGCCCGTGAGGTCACGGATCGAGAGCGTCCCCGTGACTTCTATGATTCCGTAGCTGCGGATAGCGGTTTCCGCGGTGTTGTGTTCCAGCGTGATGTCTGTGGCATGAACCTCGCTGCCCCATCCAAGATACATGAGAAAAGTCCCTGTACTCGGCAAGGGAGTGGAATTCAAGTCTCTTCGGTCATCGAGGGTTATGCCTCCCGTCGAATGTGAAATGGTGAGGCCCTGGTTGAAATGAAGGACCGGCTCAATGTAGCCAATGTATCTTTTTTTGTCGTTATAGCCAGGATTGGGAAGGATATCCAAAGCCAGTCCCGTCCCCTCGAATAAGACGGGCGCATTAAACGAGATTGAAACAGGAGTTTTTTCAGAATCCGTGCCGGCTGCGGTGTTGCGAACCAGGATGCCGGTGTAAGGGTTCGCGAAGTCCCCGGTGGTGCCCTTGAGATTTACTGCGGAAGCGTTGATGACGAGGTCGTTGTTGCCGCCTTCGACCCGAATGCCTGTGGACTGAAAGTCCATGCGGTGAGTGCCTGAATCAAGCGTTGTTTTGGTGTTTTGGCTCTGGCGGTCAAGCCACACGCCGCCGTAAGGGAGCATATCGGCTGAAAAAGTTACGTCCTCATTCCAGGACTGGCTTCCATACACCGGCCAATAGAGCGTTTCTGCTCCGGCGGTGGGGGGGGGGGCAGCGCAACAACCGCCGCTACGGCGGCGGCCAAAAGGGGCTTTCTAAAATTTTCCGAACAGCGGGCAGGCATACACTCTCCTTGCATACGTCAGTTGATTTATGAGCAAAGGGTTTTATTTTAACGCTTCTTAACAAAATCAAACATTTATTTATGTATAAAAAATAACTCTCTAATAGCTGGCTATACAGGGGATCATTAACAGTTGAAATGCTCTGAATGGAAGCCGGCTCAAAGAAGAAGGGGCCGCTGACTGACAGAAAATCCGCTTCGACGCAGGCTCGCAGAAAAGAGAGTGAAGTGCTCCGGCCGGTCTTGGGAAGAGAAATGGGAAAAGGAAGGATGGACAGATGGGGCACTTTCAGGAGGAGCGCCCGCTTCCAGCAAACCGTACACTGCTTCTTCCCGCCCCTGGCCGGAACTTCAGGCATCTTAAAAAGCAAGCGGCCCGCCCCGGGCATCTGACCCCGGGGCAGGCCGCCTGGCAGAGCGCGCTTTCCTTTCTTTAATCAGAAGGAAAGCCTCACGCCGGCGTTCACGCTCCAGGCGTTTTCAAGCGAATGCCCGAAGCGGTACTCGGCGTCCGCAAACGCGAAGGCGTTCCGCCCGAGCGCCACCTGGAAGCCCGCGCCCGCGTCGTACCAGCTGCCCCGGTTCTCAATCGAGGCGTCGTAGCCCGAGGCGCGGGTGGTCGAGTCGAAGGCGCGGATCTTCTGCTTTCCGCTCCACTCGCGGATCCAGTCGGCCTTGAAGTAGAACGAGCCCGCCTTCTCGGCGCCGAAGCTGCGCCCAGCCCGGAAGCCCGCGCGCGAAAGCACCGAATTGAAGCTGTCCTGCGCAATCCGCGAGCCCTGCGTCGTGCTGTAGTTCCCGTCGGTCACGTGCAGGTACTGCAGCTGCAGCTCCGGCTCCACGAACCACCCCTCGGCGCCGAGCGAGAGTTTGTGGCCCGCCTCGGCCGAAAAGCCGAGGACGTGGTTGTCGAAGTCGCCCTTCACGCGGCCGCCCGAGCCGTTCACGATGTTAAAGCTGTTTGCGAGCCGCCCCCACTGCGCGACAAGGTCGACGTAGGCGCCGCTTTCTCCCAGCCACGTGCCGTAGGCCTTCACGCCGAAGCGCCGGGTGTCCCCGTCGCCCGAGAGCCCCTTGAAGTCGTCATCGGCATGCCGCCAGTCGAGGGCCACGCCGGCAAGCGCCCGCCCGGCGCTAAAGGAGAAGGCGCGGTCAAAGCCCGCCTGGTAGGTCGCGGCCGAGCTCTTGAAGTCGCCCCGGCCCGAGGAGCTCTCGAGATTGTCATAGCGGATGCGAAGCCACAGGCCGTCCTCGCCCTTTGCGTAACGCGCCTCGCCCAGCCTCTTCACGAGTCGGTCCATATCGACCGCGTTCCAGTACATGGAGCGCGCGGCCCCGAGCACCGCCCGACCCGCGTCGGAGAGCTCCACCTTCGTCTTTCCGCTGTTGGGCTGGACTGGCGTCACCGGCTCATCGGGCGTATCGGGCGTATCGGGCGTGTCAGGGGTGACAGGCTCGGTCTCGGTCGCCTCTTCTATATACCAGTTCGTGCCTTCCTCGCCAAAAACCGAGTCGGTGAAGGCGACGCCAGGCCGATAAGTGCCCTTGCCGCTGCCTTTGCCGTTGTAGAGGGTGTTTTCCGCATCGCCCTTCACGTAGTCGCTCTTTGCGAGCGTGAAGGTCACGTTGGTCACGCCCTGGTCCTTCATTTCGGCCTTGAACTCGTCGCCCCAGCCGGAGGCCTTCCCGTTCGTGGTCGCAAGGCGCACGCCTTTCAGCGCCTCGATGTTCGGGACCTCGCTCCTGTCAACGACCAGGGCGATCGTGCTGGAGGAGCCTTTCTGCAGGTCCGTCGCATAGAGCATGTTGCCGCGGGACGGAGTCGGACTCGCCCGCATGACGAATGTCCCGGAGCCGGACAGGGTTCCCGCCGTGAGGCTCGCGCCCTCGGACTTTGAGAGATCGACCGAGCCGCCGCCCTCGCCGAAGGCGAGGCTCTTCACGAAGCTCCTGCCATAAGAGGTCCAGGACGCCCCTTTGGAGAGCAAAACCGAGGCGCTCCCGGCCGTGGAGGCGGAGGCCATGCGCCCGGAGCCGGTGAGGAAGTTCACCGTCCGGGCCGCTGAGGAATCGCCCCCTAGGTCGTGGTAGTCGTCGATCTGGCCGCGGATGAAGGAGTCGGAGCCGCTTGCACCGAGCGTGAGCTGCCCGCCGTTGGCGACGTAGATGTCGCCCGCGATCTGCGTCGTGCCGCCCGAGAAGGAAAGGGAGGCGGGGCTCGACTCGCTCCCCGCGTCGCCACCCACGAGGATCGCACCATCGATGCGCCGCGTGCCTTCCCCGCTGAAGGCGACGACACCCGCTTGATCTACCCGGACCGCTGCGTTCCGCACGTTCACCTCCTCTTCCGAGGGAGAGCCGGAAAACGCGCCCTTGTAGTCGCCCGAGGCACTCTCTTCGAGCGTGATGTTGACATTTCCGGTGATGTTGAGAGTCGCCGACCTAAGCCGCACGCCGTAGGCTGAGCCGTTTTCTCCCTCGGCCGAGATGCTGGCAACCGACAGATCCCCGACGGTGACGGGAAGAGCCACGTTCGTCATATAAAGGCCGTTGGCCGTGCCTGTATCACCCGTGGCGGCGACGCCCTCTACGTTGATACTGCCAAAATTCCCGGAGACAGGGTAAATGTAGATGGGGACGTCGTCACTATATGTCGTCCAAGCATCCCGCCAATCTTCCAAATAAACGCCGTCCGCACGGGTTACGCCCTTGACTTTGGAGACCTTTGCCGTAGAAATTTCGACTTTGCTTGCTGGACGTAGGCTCTCAATTTGAGACATCAAAATTCCGCTGGCCCACTCCGAGGTCGAGGCGACGGCGTCAACGGTGAGAGAATTCACGTTGACGGCTCCCTGGTGCTCAGCAAAAAAAGCGGCTGTCATGGCGTCGCCGGTCACATTGGTGACAGTCACGCGGTCAGCTCGAAAAAGAGAGCTTGATGTGTCAACAGGGAACGCCTGGTCTCCTGACAAGGACTTCACATTGTCAATTTCGATGTTGTGGGCATAGAAGTCGTCTGCGTCGGTCTGCAGAGGTGAGCATCCTGTAAAGCCATGGCTTGAAAACGTGCCGGAAATATAAAACTTGCTCGCGGAGCTGGAAACGCCTACGTCTGCGGCATTGTCATTGAGCGTGATGTTAGTGGCGCGGATTTCCGTCCCTTCGCTCCCAAGATAAGTGAGGAAAGTTGTGCCGACAGGAATCCATTCCAAGTCAGCGTCTCTGCGCTCGTTAAGGGGGATGGTTCCTGTGGAATTCGAGATGGTGAGCCCCTGGTTGAATTTGAGGACAACGTTCAGGGGACCGATCTTGTTTTGGTGGTCATGCGAGCCGGGGAAGTTGACGATGTCCACGGCAAGAGCCTTGCTGCCGGAAAATGACACGGGGGCGTTGAACTCTATGGAAACGGGGAGATTCTCAGAGGCCGTGTTGCGCGCGGTGTTGGCGATCAGGATGCCGGTGTAAGGGTTGCGGCTGTCCCAGGTGCTGCCATTAAAGTTCACGGCGGAAGCGTTGATGACGAGATCGTTGTTCCCACCGTCGATGCGGATGCCCGTGGACTGAAATGAGATCTGGTGCTCGCCCGCGTCAAGCGTCGTCGTGGTTTTCTGCGACTGGCGGTCAAGCCACACGCCTCCGTACGGGAGCTCCTGGGCCGACAGGGTCACATCCTCGTTCCAGGACTTGCTCGATTCCAAAGGCCCGTATTCAACCGTTGCCGCTTCGGCGCTGAAAGGAGCGGCGGCAGTCCCCGCGGCCACGGCGGCGGTTAAAAGCGTTTTTCTGAAATTTTGAGGTGAGAAAGCAGACATTCATTCTCCTTGGATCTGTAAAGCAACAATGTATGAAAAGAAATAGCGGGAAAAAATTGCATATTTTAACATGACCTTACAATCATTAATGGTTCTTCAAGGAATAGCAGGAAGAACTACCTCAAATCGAATACCGCTCTCGCTCGCAAGCAGCCTGCAGCGAGCCATTTGAAGCGTTTTCTGGATCAGGGAATTCGGGACTAGAAAAAGGACAAAAACTCCGGTTTAACAAATTCATCCCTGCCGCCTAAACCCGATTTTCTCTCCCAGCTCCGCTGCCCCGGTTCTTTCATCAAAGACATGAAACGAGAAGCGGACGGAAGCATTCACATCTACTTGGAACCTGTGTGCGAAGCAGTCTGCCCCGCTTGCGGTAAACGGTGTTTCTCAATTCACGAAAGCACGCGACGGATTGTGAGAGACGCGCCTCTGATGACGCGGGAACGCGTGTACGTTTACTTTGAAGCCCGGCGGGTTCAATGCAGCTGCGGCTGTCATAAGACGGAACGCCCGCCCTGGGTCAGCCAGCGATCCAGGCTGACGAATCTGATGATGATAACATCCAATCACTGCTCCGGCTCCGTGTGTCCATCAGCGATGCAGCCGCCCACTACCGCCTGGGCTGGGACACGGTCAAGGCTTGTGACAAGGTTCTCCTCAAGTATTTATTCCAGAAAGTTGATTTCACCGGTGTGTAACACCTGGCCATTGACGAATTCGCCGTCCCTAAGGGACATCGGTACGCAACGGTCGTCATGGATCTGGACACAAGGCGCATCCTGTGGGTAGGAAAGGGAAAAAGCCGCAGAGACGTAGAGCCCTTCTTTGAACTCCTGCGGCAACACCACGCCTCCGGCCAGATCCAGTCCGTATCCTGCGGCATGAACGCCGCATATCCTCGGATGGTGAAGGATCACCTGAAGGGGGCGGTCGCGGTCTATGACCTTTTCCACGTCATGGCCAATTTTATCAAGGAGGTCCTGACTGAGGCCAAGACCGTCATCCGTGAGCAGATACGGAAGGAACTTCGTAAAAACAGCAAAATCCGGGAGAACGAGGAAACGAGGGAAAGCAGAGCCGGTCTGGTCAGGAAGCTCTCCGATTTGAAAAGCGCGGAATGGGTGCTTGCGCGGCGGCCGGACGATCTGCAGGTCGACATTGAACCGTCTGAAGGCCGACAACGAGCTGCTGGCTTCCCTCTACCCGATTGCCGATTTAATCCGAAGAATATGGTGCTGCCGTTCGGAGGCTCTGGCTCGTGAGGAATTACAAAAAACAAAAAACCTGCTGGAGGCTGCAGCTGAGAGACATGATTTCAGTCCGGCACGGAGATTTGCCAAAATGCTCGGCCGCCGCGCAGAAGGCATTGTCAATGCCGGGAAGTTCAAACGGGGTACCGGCCCCCTTGAAGGAGCGGACAATGCGATCAAAGTGCTCAGGCGAACGGCATACGGCTTCAGAGACTTTGAGTATTTTGTACTGAAAATCAAGTCAATTTTCCCCGGAAGGAACCTGTCTCCATGGAGAAGCCTTCCAGACTATGCCGCTGTGTTGAAATCAGGGCTGTGGGTACCAGCCTTTCCCGGCATACCGTGAAGAACCAGGTTATGAAGCTTCAGGGACGATAGGCGGAAAGCTTTGAAAAAAGAATCTTTCGCCGCAGGAGAATGAACCGCGAGGACCGGGA
This sequence comes from Mesosutterella faecium, assembly GCF_022809315.2. Taxonomy (NCBI): domain Bacteria; kingdom Pseudomonadati; phylum Pseudomonadota; class Betaproteobacteria; order Burkholderiales; family Sutterellaceae; genus Mesosutterella; species Mesosutterella faecium. The sequence goes on from NZ_JAKZJU020000001.1 coordinate 2,216,849, forward strand.
GCCGGACCGGACCCTCGGCGCCCTATCATGTGAGAGGCACCAGGCGCTTCGGCCAGCCATTTTTTTGTCAAAAACAGAAGAATGCGCGAGGGGGCAGGCGCGCCTCTCCCGGGAAGACCCCGGAAAAAGGACTGCTTACAGACGGGCTGCCGCCCGACAAAGCACCCCTTTTTCAGGCCGGGCGGACTTTCAGGAAACTCCTTCCCGATTTTTCTGGGAGGCTCCGAGCCGCCGGCGCTCCGCGTAGAAGCGCACCGCCGCGAGCGCGAGCAGCACCGTGGCGTAGAGGAGATACTCCCCGTAGGGCCCCGCCATCTCGGAGAGCGTCTTCCCCCTGAAGGCGAAGTCGCGCAGCATGCCGAACTGCCAGGTGAGCGGGAAGGCGTTTGAGACGTAATGGACCCAGCCGGGGAACTCGTGCTCGGCCATGGTCATCCCGCCCATGATGAAGCCCGGGGGCACGATGAAGATCATGAAGGCCGCCCCGTTGGCAGGCGTGGGCATCCTCCAGGTCACGATCATGGCGAGCAGCCCGATGCAGAGCGGCAGCAGGAACAGGCTGGGCAGATAGGCGAGGTAGTTCCCCTTGAAGGGCAGCCCGTCAAACTGCACGAGCGCCGCCGTCATCAGGGTGACAGCGGCGCAGTAGCCCAGGCAGTAGGGGAAGAGCCTCGCGACGAGCGCCGACAGCCCCCGCTCGCAGATCGTTGTTTCCCAGAGCCCCGAGACATGGAGCCGCCCCATGATCATGAGGGAAGTGATGCCGAAGTAGATGCCGGAAAAGAAATAGAGGAAGGCGAGCACCGTGATGTGCAGAGAATTGGCGGGGTTAAAGAGTCGTCGCACCTCCACTCCGATCCCGGAGGAGGAGGCACTTTCCGAGGCCTGGGAGGCGGCCCCGAGCGCTGCCAGGTTCGCCGCCGACACCGGCACGCCCTCGGCGGCGGCCACTTCGCTGAGCGAATTGAAGACCTCCCCGTTCTGAGCCGCGTTCGTCTGGTCCGCGAAATACCCGACCCGCGCCGAGCCGCGTCCGGTGAGGACCGATTCGGTGAGCCCGCGCGGAATGTAGATCACGCCCACGAGCTCGTCCTGGCGCAGCAGGCTCTCGGGGTTCACCGGGGAGCGCACCACCTTCGCCACCCGGATATCCCTCGAAGAGTCGAGGGCGCTGATCAGCGCATCGCTCTGCGTGGTCCGGTCAAGGTCGATCACCGCGACCGGGGCCTCGATCACGCTCATCTGGGTGAAAAAGAGGCCGAGAACGACGGTGGTCACAACGGCAGCCATGACCGAGAGCTTGTGATAGGGCACGAAATGGCCCGAGGTCATCGCCTCGAGCTCCTCGAACATCGAGTCAATGATGTCCTGCAGCCACTTGGAGCGGCCCCTGCGCGCTTCAGGCATGGGTCTTCACCTCGATGGTCATGCCGGGCTCCACCCCGGACTGCGGCGTGACGTAGATGCGGGCAATGAAGGAGGTGAGGTCGGCCTGGCCGCGCTCGCGCGTGCCGCGGATCTCGGCAAAGGAGGGCGCCCGGTAGAGCACCCGCACGATGCCCTGCACCTTCCGGCCCGAGGCGGTCGTGCCGGTCACCGTGCTCCCCTCGGAAAAGCGCGGGACGTCCTTCTCGCTCACATAGATCTCGTAGTACTGGCGGGAGGACTGCAGGAGCACGGCGGGGCTGCCTGCGCTCACCATGTCGCCGGGCTGATAGAGCAGCTTCACGATCTTGCCGTCCTCGGGCGCTGTGAGGGTGAGGCGGCCGCGCTCGACTTGGAGCGACTCAAGGTCGGCGCGCAGCTGCTCGCCCTGAGCTTCGAGCTGCCTCACCTTCAGGCGCCGGTTTTCAATGGATGCGCGGGTATCGGCGATGGAGGACAGCCGCATGCCCTCCGCGCTTCCGGTCCGCTCAAGGCGCGCAAGGTCCGAGCGGTTCGCGCCCACCGTGGCAGCCGCGAGGTTCTTGCGGGCGTTGGCCAGCGCCGCGGCAGCCGACTCCCAGCTGCTTTTGGCCGAGTCAAAGCTCGACTGCGACACCGCCCCCGAGCCCACGAGCCCGCGGGCTCTTCCGTAGTCCGCCCGGGCGCGCCGCTCGGCGGCCGCGGCCGAGTCGAGCGTCGCCTTGTCCGCCTCGATCGTGCGCCAGGCGTTTTTCTCCGTCGTGGAGGCGGCCGCGAGGTCGATGCCGATCTGGCGCTTTTCGGACTCGACCGAGGCCTCGTTTTCAGCGATCTGGGCCTTGAGGCGCTTCACCGCGATCGCGTTGTCCACGCCGTCGAGCGTCATCAGGGGCTCGCCCTTCTTCACCCGGCCGCCTTCCTGGACCGGCCGCTCAACGAGGCGCCCGGAGACCTTCTCGAAGGCCACGTTCACCTCTTCGGCGGTGAGGATGCCGTACTTCTGGCGCTGCGCGAGCGTGTCGGCGTCGTGCCGCGGGCCGAGCAGCATGAGGAGCACCCCGACCGCAAAGAGCGCGCCGAGCGCCGCGACGGGCTTGAGAAGCTCGCGCCGCCCTCCGGCGGGACGGCCGAGGCGCTGCGGCCTGCCGCCCTGCGCGGGCGAGCCCGAGTCTCCCGTCTGTCCGCCCTGGACCATCTTTTGATTATCTTCAGTCATTTTTCTTTATTTTTCACTAAATGCACGCTTTTTTATTCTTCGGGCGCCGGCCCGGAGAGCTTGAGCAGAAGCCTGGCGAGCTCGCTTCGCTCCTGCCCGGTGAGCCTCTCCGAAAATGCCGCCACGCGCTTCAGGTGCCCGGGGAAAATCCGTCCGATGAGTTCGATGCCTTCCGGCGTGATCTGCACCCGCCTCGCCCGCGCGTCGTCCGCGGGCCGCTCCATCCGCACGAGGGGCTTTTCGGCCTGGCGCATGCGCCGCAGCATGATCGACATCGTGGGCGGGGTGACGCCCACCCGGAGCGCGAGCTCGCGCACCCCGAGCCCGGCGGGCTGCTCGCGCAGCGCCATGAGAAGCAGGAACTTCCCCTCCGAGAGCCCCTCGCGCTCGAGCGGCCCGATGATCTCCTCCTGCACGCGCGAGGCGCAGTTCAGCAGCGAGAGCGTGAGCGAGGCCGCCTCCGGGGCGAGCCTCACGCCCGCCTTTTTCACGTTCTTCTCGATCGTCTCGAGGCTCGGAAGCTTTCTGATGCGGTAGTTCATTTAAATAGTTAGCCGGCTAAATATTTGAGAAGTTTAATCGTTTCCGGCCGGCCCGGCATGCCGAAAAAGGGGATGGCAGGGAAAAATCCCCATGAGAGAATGAAAGTGAGGCGCCGCCTTTGCCCGGCGCTAGACCGGGCTCTGCATTTCCCATGAAAAATCTCGTCCTGCTCACTTTCTGCCTGATCCTCGCCCTGTTTCTCGTGCTGCAGGGGCCGCTGCTCGGAGCCCTGTTCCTGGGCTTCCTGCTTTTCTCGGGCTACGCGCTGCTGCAGGGCCACACGCCCGCCCGGATCCTCGCGATGGCCTGGAGCAGCATCTGGAAGGTGCGGCTCCTTTTCATCGTCTTCATGCTGATCGGGATGCTCACCGGGGCCTGGCGCGCCTCGGGCACCATCGCCTATCTCGTCTCGCTCTTCTCGCAGATGATCCACCCGGCGGGCTTCCTTCCGCTTGCCTTTCTCGCGAACTGCGCCGTGTCGTTTCTCCTCGGCTCCTCCTTTGCCACGGCGGCCACCATGGGCGTGGTGTCGATGAACATCGGCTTGAGCCTCGGCGTTCCGCCCCTTTTCACCGGCGGGGCCATTCTTTCGGGCGTCTACTTCGGGGACCGTATGAGCCCCGTGTCCACGAGCGCCATGCTGGTGTGCGCGCTCACCGGCACGAACATCTACCGCAACATCCGCAGCATGGCCCGCTCGGCCTTCGCGCCTTTTCTCCTCGCCTGCGCGGCCTACCTTGCGCTCGGGCTTCGCGGCAGCGCCGGGGGCCTCCCGGCCGAGACCGGCCTGTCGGGGCTCGCCTCACTTTACAGCTTCTCGCCCTGGCTGCTCCTGCCGGCGCTTTCCATCCTCGCCTGCAGCTTCCTGAAGGTCCCCGTGAGGTGGAACATGGCGGTGAGCATCGCGCTTGCCTCGGCGCTCGCCCTCTGGCAGCAGGGCATGGCGCCCTCCGACCTCCTTCGAAGCCTGATCCTCGGGTTCCGCTCGCCCGTGCCGGCGCTCTCGTCTCTTGCCGACGGCGGCGGCATGGTCTCGATGCTCAAGGTCGCTGCGATCGTCTGCCTGTCCTCCTCCTACGCCGGGATCTTCGAGGCGACCGGGCTGCTCGACGGCCTGAAGGGGAAATTTGAAAAGCTCGCTGCGCGCCGGGGCAGTGCGCCCGCATTCGCCGCGGCGGGTCTTTTTTCTTCGCTGATCGCCTGCAACCAGACCTTTGCCATCATCCTCACGCACCAGTTCTGCAGCCGCTTCGGGCTGTCCCGCGAAAAGTTCGCCCTCGCGCTTGAAGACTCGGCCGTGATCCTCTCGCCCCTTGTGCCCTGGTCGATCGCCTGCGCCGTGGTGCTCGATGCGACCGGCTCTCAGGCCGGCGCCGTTTTATTCGCCTTCTACCTCTACCTGATCCCGCTCTGGAACCTCTGGCGCGGCCGCGGGCTCTAGAGCCTCCTCCCGGGCCGGCCGGAGCCGCTTTTTTCGGCCTCCCGCCTCCCTCGCGCTTTATGAGCCTCCGAAAAGCTGAAGATCCCGGTTACATTTATACCTCTTTATAGTTAGTTCAGACCCCGTATACTAAGGTGGTATTTTGTGTCATAAATTTTTCATTTCATTCAATAAAAAATGGCCGGTCTTTCGCGAACCTCAGGCTCCTCATTCTTTGCCTAAATATTTACAACACATTGTTTTATATAACTAAATTCTTATTAGTGGCCTATAGGTTCTGTCTTAGTTATAACTGCTTACCGATAATGCCGCAGATCAATTTCTTTGCATTTTTTTAACATGCTCCCGGTTTCCGGCAACGCATATTTCCTCCGCTTGGCTAAAATTTTATTGCCGATAGGATTACTTATAAGTGGTAATACTATAGACAGACAGAATTACGTCTTATGCGGTAGTTTTACAAGGAGAGAGAACATTACAAGCAGGATTTCCCGTCGTTCATTCCTGGGCGGCTCCGTCGCGATGGGCGGCGCCATGATGGCCTTTGCCGGCGACGCGCTTGCCGCCAAGGGCGGCAAGTCCTCGAAGGCGCCCGCGAAGTGGGACTTCGAGGCTGACGTGGTCGTTGTGGGCGCCGGCGCTTCCGGCATCCCGGCCGCGATCCGCGCCCGCGAGGCGGGCCTCACCGCCCTCATCGTCGATGCCAACTACGACATCGGCGGCCACGCGATCATCTCCCAGGGCAACACGCTGCTGGGCGGCGGCAACGCGGTCCAGAAGAAATACGGCATCGCCGACAGCCCCGAGACCTGGTTCAAGGATCTGACCGACTGGTCCGTCATCCTGCCCAACGGCTTCCCGGACTTCCGCTTCAACGACCGCGGCCTCGCGCACATGATCGCCATGAACGGCGTTCCCACCTACGACTGGCTCGTGAAAATCGGCGTGCCGTTCCTCGACAAGGCCCCGAACAACGCGGGCGCCTACGGCGCGGGCTGCAGCGCCCCGCGCGAGCTGCACTTCGCCTGGACCAAGGGCGCCTGCCCCGAGGCCCCGAACGGGAAGTCCGGCACGGTTCTGATGCGCGCCCTTGAAAAGGCGGCCCTGAAGGCGGGCGTCAAGTTCCTGATGAACTACTACATGGACGAGATCGTCCCCGAGACGAAGGGGGGCGAGGTGACCGGGGTGCTCGGCATCCGCGCCCACAGGACCCCGAAGGTTCTGCCCGACGGCAAGGAGCTCGTCGCCTTCAACGGCGCCAATCCGCTCTACATTAAGAACAAGGCGAAGAAGATCACGGTGCGCGCGAAGAAGGCCCTCGTGCTCGCCACGGCCGGCTACACCGACAACGTGAAGTTCCGCCGCATGGTCGACCCGCGCCTCACCGAAGAGTTCGCCTCCGCGGCCTGCGAGTACTCTCCGCAGGACGGCTCGGGGACGCTTGCCGCCATGAAGCTGGGCGCCGCGCTCTGGGGCGTCACGAACGCGAACACCGACCGCTCGATCTCGCTCACCCGCGGCGCCGTGGTGGGCGTGCACGACACCTACCTCAAGTGGGAGCCCGAGTCCCCGATCTTCCCGCTCGTGAAGCACTCGGGCGTGTCGATCCGCAACTGGCAGGACGCGATCGTCGTGAACTGGTGCGGCAAGCGCTTCTACGATGAGCTCGTCTCCGCCGGCCAGGTGAAGAACGGCGCAGCGCTCACCTCCTACGGCACCTCCAACGCCACCCGCGGCCTGATGAACGGCACGAACGGCGCGCACTTCAAGGACATCAAGACCAACCCCTACGTCCAGGGCTACTACGACAACTACAAGCGCACGAAGTTCAACCCGATCAACTTCATCCCGGCCGCGCTGGCCCTGAACGAAGGCTCTTCGGAAGAGAACAACTGGTCCTCGGGCCCCCAGTGGGCGATCTTCGACGCCGATGCCGTGAAGCGCGAGCGCATGCACATCGACAACACCTCGGTCGACCCGGAGTACTTCTTCAAGGCCGACACGATCGAAGAGCTCGCCGCGAAGATCAACACGAACAAGTGGATGAAGCACAAGATCGACCCGAAGGCGCTCGCTGCGACCGTGAGCCGCTACAACAGCTTCGTCGACAAGGGCGAGGATCCGGACTTCGCCAAGCCCAAGCCCCAGTACAAGATCGCGAAGGCCCCGTTCTATGCGGCCTGGACCTCGGTCACGCTGCACGACTGCTACTGCGGACTGCATGTGAACAAGGAGTGCAACGTGCTCACCTGGGACGAGAAGCCGATCAAGGGCCTCTACGCCGTGGGCGAGGTGACGGGCGGCTCCTCCATGCACGGGCTCTCCCGCGGCCTCGTCATGTCCTACGTGCTCGGCAAGAAGTTCGCGAGCCTGAAGTAAGGCAGAAGGAGGAAGGGATATGAAACTCACGATGATCGCAGCGGCCGCCGCGGCCGCAGCCGCTCTCGCCTTCGCATCCCTTCCGGCCTTAGCTGAGGAGGCGGGCGAAGGCTCCGCCCCTCAGTGCCTTGGCTGCCACGGGCCTTACGAAAAGGTCCGCGAGCTCACCAAAGACTGGAAGGATGAATTCGGAGACCCCGTCCAGCCGCATCAGTACATGGACGCGAAGGCTGCCAAGCCCCACGCGGCGAGGAAGATAGCGCCGGACTGCAAGATGTGCCACGGCACGCATCCCATCCCGCCCACCAAGGGCATGACGATGAAAAAGCCCACACTCAACTCCTGCTACGGCTGCCACCACATGGAGAACTTTCAGAAGTGCTCGAGCTCCGGGTGCCATGAAAAGGACCCGCCGCGCAAATGAGGCCTGAGGAGCCTCCTTCAAAGCAGAGATAAAACAACGCAACTTGAGGCCGGAGCAGCGCCCAGGACAGTGGGCGGCCGGCCGTTTAGCCTGACGCTGAACCTCCTCTCCTAGGCGTCAGGCCTTTTTTGTCCCGTTTTCGGACAATATCAATTTTTACTGTAACAGGTACAGCTAAAGCACTGTTTTTAAGCAGACCGCACCACTCTGGGGCCAAAAACGCACCAAAGCCGCATTTTCCTTCTTCCAAATCCCCGAAACAGGGCGTTTCAGCACTGGCACGCCTTTTGCATGAATTTCAGGCCATAGAAGGAGGAAGTCATGTCAGAAAAACTAAAAGCAAATCTCCCTGGAGAAGGCGGCCGGATCAACGCGAAGGCAGTCGGGCTCGCCGCGGCGCTCATCGCGCTCGCGCTCATCTGCCTCGCCCCGGCCCAGCCCGGGCTTTCCATCGCCGGCCAGCGCATGCTGGGCGTCATGATCTTCGCCGTGATCGTCTGGGCGACCGGCGCGATGTCCTACCCGGTCTCGGCGGGCGTCATCCTCGCCCTCACGGCGCTGCTCGTAGGCTTTTCCCCGAACAGCACGGGCGGCATCGTCGGCACGAGCGCCGGCATGAAGATGGCGCTCGCGGGCTTTTCCTCGCCCGCGTTCTGCCTCGTGGGCGCGGCGCTTTTCCTTGCAGCCGCAATGACGATCACGGGGCTTGACCGCAGAATCGCGCTTCTCGTGCTCTCGAAGATCGGCACCGAGCCGCACCGCGTCGTGATCGGCGTGATCCTCTGCGGGTTCATCCTCTCGTTTTTCGTCCCCTCGACCACGGCGCGCGTCGCCTGCCTCGTGCCCATCGTGATGGGCGTGATCGCCGCCTTCAAGGTGCCCCTCACCTCGAAGTTCGCCGCCGCGCTCATGATCACCGTGGCCCAGGTGGACTCGGTCTGGAACGTCGGCATCAAGACGGCGGCCGCCCAGAACATGGTCGCGGTGAACTTCATCAAGAGCATCACCGGCTACGACGTGAGCTGGCTCGAGTGGTTCACGGCGGCTGCGCCCTACGCGGCCTGCATGTCCGTGTTCCTCTATTTCGTCGTGACCCGCCTCATGCCGATCGGGGACGTGAAAATCGAGCACGGCCGCGAGGCGATCCGCGCCCAGCTGAAAGCGCTCGGGCCGATGAAGAAAAACGAATGGAAGCTGCTCATCGTCTCCTGCGTGCTCCTTTTCCTCTGGGTTACGGAGAAAAAGCTCCACCCGATCGACACCACGACCTCGACCGTGGCCGCCATCGCGCTGCTTATGATGCCGGGCTTCGGCGTGATGGAGTGGAAGGACACCGTGCACCGCATCAACTGGGGAACGGTCTTCCTCTTCGGCATGGGCATCTCGCTGGGCTCGGCGCTGCTCTCGACGCACGCCGCGCAGTGGCTCGCAAATGAAATCGTCGCCGGCTTCGGGCTCCAGAGCGCCGCGCCCTTCACGGTGCTCGCCGTGATGGCCGCCTTCCTGATCGTGGTGCACCTGGGCTTTGCCTCGGCCACGGGACTCGCCTCGGCGATCATCCCGATCATCATCGCGGTTCTCTCCTCGCTGCAGAGCCCGGGCGTGAACGTGATCGGCATGACGATGATTCTCCAGTACGTGGTGAGCTTCGGCTTCATCCTGCCGGTGAACGCCCCGCAGAACATGATCGCCTACTCGACGGGGACCTTCACGGTGAAGGAATTCGCCAAAACGGGCCTCATCCTCACGGCCGGCGCCTACCTGCTGCTGCTCCTCATGGCCAAGACCTACTGGAGCTGGCTCGGGCTCGTCTGAGCCCCCTTTCGCCGCAGGGGAGCCCTCCGCGGGGCTCCCCCCCTCTGGCGGGTAAATCCTGAGGCGCTTCAAGGTTGACGCGGCTGCAGCCCGTTTAGACAGAACGGCCTGTCCCTTTCGTTCCAATCTCAAAAAGAGACGTTTTCGGAGGGTCAGGCCTTCGGCGTTTCAGGCTCAGCAAAATACCGGTAGAAGTTGCTCTGGTTCACCACGTGGAAGCTTGCCCCTGGGTATGCCGCCGCGAAAGCGGAAGGTGTTTTTACATCGCTTCTGTTCAGTTTTATTTCAAAAGCCTGCATTTGATCATCGTTTAGTTCGATCAGGTCAACTTCGCTGCCCGCCTTGTTTCGCCAGAAATAGTGCTGTACGAATCGGTCTTTGTAAGAGTGGCGCTTGATTCGCTCCATCACAAAATAATTTTCAAACAAGGCTCCCTGCTCTTCGGGAGGCCTCGTGCTGAACGGAGAAAAGTCTGCAATCGCCGTGTTTCTTACGCCAAGGTCGCAAAAATAGATCTTCTTTGACTTTTTCAGCTCATTGGCGTGATTGGCGGCATACGAGGGAAGAATTTTGATAATGAAGCTTTCTTCAAGAAGGCCAAGATAACTTTCTACGGTCCCGGCGCTCAGGTCGCACTCTCTGGCGAGCGATTCGGCAGTTGACATCCGGCCGATGCGATACGCAAGGATCTCTACCAGACGCAAAAAGGCCGGATGCTTTCGAACTCCGGAACAGCTGAAAATATCCTTGAAAAGCAACGTGTCATAGTACGCAGTCAAACTGCCCTTTGCCTCTTCCGGATCGAGAACAATCGAAGGATAGCTGCCAAAAACCAGCCGCTCCGGCAGAGACCGCACAGCATCAAGCCAGGAAGTGTGCAGTGCGATTTCCTCAATCGTGAGCGGCCACAGCGCAAACCGGCGGATCCTCCCTGCGGCCGACTCCATGACTCCGTCGGCAAGATCCAGTGAACCGGAGGCCGTTGCAAAAACTCTGACGGAAGAGCCTAAATCCGCCAGTCTCTTGATCAGCAGCCCGATGTTCGGGATTTTCTGAGCTTCATCAATGACAATGCTGCTTATGCCGTCCAGCAGCACTCTGAGGTCTGCCGCTGAAGCCAGAGAGGTCAGCATTTGGACATCTGCCGAATGATCTCCAGAAAACCACCGGGCATCAGAGTTTCCCAACAGATGAGACAAAAGCGTTGTTTTCCCAGCCCGCCGCGCCCCAAAGAGAATGACCGCCTTATTTTTGGGACTTTTTCTGATGGCATCCGACAGGAGTCTGCTGACATATTCCATGATCAATCCAAACTTTTTTAACTTTTCCAGATTGTATTGGGGAAAAGTTTGAACTTTTCCTCATTACGTTCTGGAAAAGTCAAATTCCAGACAGGCCGGCAGGAGACCGCCCCTCAAAAGGCCGGGAAGCCAGGCGCCGGCTGCGCCATTGTTTCGACTGCTGAGGGCGGGTCCCGCATTTTGAACAATGAGCGGGTCACTCATTTTCAATATTGACGCCCGATGTGCCTCAAGGCGGAAATGCATTTTGACTTTCTGCTGAAAAACGGCTAAGTGTCAGATAAGGTCTAGTCCTTTTGGAGAAAACAATGTCAATGGCTCTCACACCGGATATGATGGTTTGGTACAAGTGGCTCGATGATGATCCGAAAGAGCTGCGCCTGAGGAAAGACGCTCCCGAGGAGGCCAAGAAAGCCTTTGAGGAGTTTCAGAAAGAAATGAAAGAGGCCGAGGAGCAGGGAATCTGTCTCTGATTGCCCAGTATCCGTGACGCAGCCCGTCCCCAGCCGGACGGGCTTTTTGTTGCCCGCAGACTATGGCCAGAGCAGATGAAAGGGCAAGGACGTTCCGGGAGGCCGGCAGGGCGCGCCGCTTCGGGCCGCGGCGCCGCCGGCAGCTTAAAGGCAGCCGCCTGCAGGGCTCTGCCTGCGGTTGATCAGGCGCACGACCGCTTCCCCCCTGCTCCTTTGTCTGTTTTTTTCCATCGCCTGCCTCTTTTCAGGCTTCCGGCCCGCAGGCCTGCGCGGGCCTTCATTTCTTTGCCTATTCAGCCCGGAGCAGGGGTCTCGACCCTGCCTTTTTCCGCCTGAGCAATGCCTGAAATGACTTTTTCAATGCATTTCATGCATGAAAAAAGAAGCCTTTCCGGCGCAAAAAAACGGGACCCCGGAAATTCCGGAATCCCGCTTCGGAAGAGTCCCCGGGGGAGGCGCTCTTTAGGGGCGCGCCCCTTAGGGCCGGGCCTTTCGGCCCCGTCAGACGTCCTTCCTGCCCATCGCGATCTGGCCCGCCATGTAGCCCGAGGTGTGGGCGAAGCCGCAGGCGTTGCCGCCGCAGTAGAAGGCCCCGTGCACGCCCGCCACGGTTTCGCCCGCGGCGTAGAGGCCCTTCACGGGCTTCAGATCCCAGCCGAGGACCTCGAGCCGGTCGGTCACGCGGAAGCCGCCGCACGACAGGTTGTTCCACGGATACATCTTGATGCCGTAGAAGGGGCCGTTCTCGTCGATCTTCACCGTCATGTCGGTGCGGCCGAACTGCGTGTCGTTCTTCTGCTCGACGGCCTTGTTCCACTGCGCGAGCTGGGCGCGCAGCCCCTTCTCGTCGATCCCCGAGAGCTTGCAGAACTCAGAGAGCGTATTGGCGCGGAAGAGGTTCTGGCCCTTCTTGAACTCCTCCTCGACGCGCGCGTCGTTCCAGGAGGGCAGGCCGATCAGCGCGCCCACCTTGTACTTCGCGCGGGTGGCCTCGTAGATCTTCTTGTCCATGAAGACCAGGTGCCAGCCGCCGGGATTGCCCGCGAGGTGCGGCGTGATGTGGCAGATGCCTTCCTTTTCCGTCACGAAGCGCCGGCCGTTCTTGTTGACGAGGATGGCGCCCGCGTTGGTGAAGTACCAGAAGCGGCAGTAGGGGCCGTTGCGGCCGTTCACCACGATGCCGCAGGGATAGGAGGCGATGTACTGCATGTGCGACAGCGGCACGCCGACGTCGCGGACCGCAATGCGCATCGCGGTGCCGTCGTTGGCCGAGCAGCCGATCGACACGCCCTTGCCCGCGACCGACGGAACCCAGAAGTCGAGCGACTGCGGGGTGCCGGTGATGCCGCCCGTGGCGAGGATCACGCCGCGGCGGGCGCGGATGCAGGTCTTCTTTCCGGTGTCGAGGTTCGTCGCCTCGATCCCGGTCACCGTGTTCTTTTTCACGTCGAAGAAGATCTTCGTGAGCGGGGTGCCCTCAAGGATCTGGATGTTCTTTTTCTTCGACTCGCGCACGAGCACGTCGATGTAGTCCTTGCCCTGGTAGCTTTCCTGGCGGATCGCGCGCAGGTTGCTGTGGCCCGGGTACTTCTCGAGGTGGTGCGGGGCGAGCCCGTGGTTCTCGAGCCAGTCGAAGGCCTCGCCCGAGTGCTTGGCGAAGAGCTCCACGGGCTCCTTAAGCGACATGTAGCCGCCGTAGTCCATGATGTCGTGCGCAAACTCCTGCCAGGAGTCCTTCGCATGCTCGCGCTTCTGGATGGCCGAGCCGTAGGCGGTGTAGAGGCCCCCGCACATGCGGGTGGCGGAGTGGTACGGGCTGTAGGACTTGTCGACCACGAGCACGCTGCCGCCCTTTTCCACCACCTGGTTGGCGGCCATGAGCCCGGCGCCGCCCGCGCCGCAGACGACCACGTCAACGGTCTTGTCCCAGCGGGCGGGGGAGGCGGAGGACTGGCTCGCGGCAAAGGCCGGGGCCGCTGCAACGGCCGCGCCGGCGCCGGCTGCGGTGCCGAGGAACTGGCGGCGGGAAAGGTTCTTGAGATTCATCATGATCTTTTACTCCCCTTTAAACGTGCGGTTCGGGATCGCGTGGCAGTCGTGGCAGATGTAGTGGCTCTTGCCGTGCATGGAGTGGCACTGCGTGCACTCGACGCGGCCCATGTGAGAGTCATGGGGGTTAAACTTCTCGCCGGCCCTGGCCGTTTTTTTGGCGAGCGCCTCGTAGCTGCCGTGGCACTTGAGGCAGGTCTTCTGGCCGGGTGCGGACTGCGTCTTCTGGCCCGCGTGGCAGGTTTCGCACTTCAGGGACGCATGCGAGCCGTTGATCGTGACGGCGCCGGCAGGCGCGGCTCCCAGGCAGACGGCCGCAGCAAAGGCCGCCAGGATGGCTTGAGCAGGGAATCTCATCTTTGTTCTTCCTCTGGTCTGCTTCCGGGGGACTGGGCGCGGCGTCGGCGGAAGCGGGGTCATGTTATCTTTCTTTTGAGCCAGAGCTGCGTGGCGGCCCATCTGGCTTAAGCAAATCTTAAGGACGAGGCCGGGCGCGAAACTACCTCCAAAAGGAGGTGGACGAAAAGACGTCCCGCCCTGCGCCTTTCCTTTTTCTCCCGCGGAGCGAAGCGCTTTTTTGGGCATGAAGAGAAATCCGACAACACGATGGCTTGCGGCGGCGGCCGCTGCGGCCCTGGCGCTTGCCTGCACGCAGGCCCCGGCGGCCCCGCGCGGCGCGCCGGAGCCGGAGCGCACCGAGGTCCTGATCGGGGTGATCGGCTCAAACGACCTCGGCTTCCGCTCGGGCACCATCACGCCCACGCTGCGGCACCTTGAAAAGAGCCTGCCGCGCTACCGCTTCCGCATCGTGGACATTCCCTCCCACCAGGCGGTCGACCTGATCCACCGCACCCGGCCCGACTTCATCGTGGGGCCCTCCGACGTCTTCTTCACCCTCATCAACACCGCGGGCGCGCAGGCGCTCGTCACCCGGAAAAACGTCTGGGCGCGCGACGGCGGCGCCTCGGTGGGCTCGGCGATCGTGGTGAAAAGCGGCAACAGCTCGATCCGCACCCTCGCCGACCTGCGCGGCCGGAAGATCGCCGCCTCGCTGCCCGACTCGCTGGGCGGGTGGCTCGCCTTCACCGGGGAGCTCGCCCGCGCGGGCCACGACCCGGCCACTTTCATTTCCGGCGCGAACTTCCTCTCCTACGAGTACCCCGCGGTCTTCGAGAGCGTGATCGACGGGCGCGCCGACGCGGGCATCCTCACCGCCTGCCAGCTCGAGTCCGCGGAGGCCTCGGGGCTGCTCGAGCCCGGGCTGCTGCGGGTGATCAACGAAAAGGACGACGGGGCGATCGCCTGCCGGCACTCGACCGGCCTCTACCCGGGCCAGACCTTCGGGGTGCTCGACTATTCGCGCCCGGAGCTCGTGAAGGAGATCGCGCTCGCGCTGCTGTCGATGCCCCCGCAGCCCACCTTCTCCTGGCAGATGGCCGGACAGTTCCACGCCGTGAGCCGCCTCTACCAGGACCTGCGCATCGGGCCCTTCGCCGAGAAGCCCTGGACGCTCGAGGACTTCATCCGGCGCTACTTCTGGTACTTCGCCGGGGCCCTGGGGCTCGCGCTTTTTCTCGTCCTCAACGAGATCCGGCTCAACCGCCTGGTCGCCCGCCGCACTTCGGCCCTCGAGCGCTCGCTCGAGGAAAACCGCCGGCTCGCCGACACCGAGCGGCAGGCGCGGGAGCGGCTTTCGGTGCTCGAGCGCCGGTCGCTCGTCTCGCACATGGGCTCGATGATCGCCCACGAGCTCAAGCAGCCGCTCGCCGCGATGCGCAACTACTGCGAGGTCGCCCGCATCCGGCTCGAAGATCTTGACTCGCCGCCGGTCGAAGAGCTCCTTCTCGCGCTCTCGCGCGAGGTCGAGCGGGTGAACGCGATCGTGGACCGCGTGAGAAGCTACGCGAAAAAGACCCCGCAGTCGCACAGCCCGGCCGACCTCTCGGAGGTGGCGCGGCGCGCCGCCGGGAACTTCAGGAACTACCAGGAGTACGCGAAGGTGCGCCCCGCGCTGCGGCTCGAGCTCGAGCCCGGAGCCCGGGTCGACGGGGACGCCCTGGAGCTTGAGATCCTGGTGCTCAACCTGATGAAAAACGCAGCGCGCGCCGAGCAGGGAACCGCCTCCCCCGAGATCCGCCTGCAGGTGAAGCGGACCGCAGGGGGCGTGAGGCTGCGGGTCGAGGACAACGGCCCGAGGCTCACCGACCAGCAGTTCGAGCGGCTGCAGCACGCCTCGGACTCCACCTCCGCGGAGGGCCTGGGGCTGGGGCTGCCGATCGTGCGCAGCATCGCAGACGCCCATTCGGCCGACCTTTCCGTCACGCGGCTCGACCCGCAGGGGCTGCGCTTTGAAATCCTTTTTGACGCGTCCGCGCAGGCCCCGGCCGGCGGCGCCCCGGAGAACAGCCATGGCTGACCAGCCCCTCATCCGCATCGTCGACGACGACGCCGAAATCCTCCACTCGCAGCGGCTGCTGCTCGAGACGCTCGGCTGGGAGGTCGTGGCCTATTCGAGCGGCGAGGAGTTCCTGCGGCACGACGCGCTGCGCCGCCCGGGCTGCGTCGTGCTCGACGTGCGCATGCCCGGCATGACCGGGCTCGAGGTCCAGGAGGAGATGGAGAAGCGGGGCGCGGCGCACATCGCCGTCATCTTCCTCTCGGCCCACGGCGACATGCCGATGGCGGTCCACACGATGAGGCACGGCGCGGCCGACTTCCTGCAAAAGCCCGCCGACCCCCGGTACCTGCTCGAGCGGGTGTCGGCCTGCGTCGCGCGATCGGTGGCCAAAAGCGACCTCGAGGCAGAGCTGCAGCGCCTGCGCGGGCTCTACGCGGCGCTCTCGCCGCGCGAGCGAGACGTCGCCCGCTGCATCGCCCGGGGCCTTCGCAACAAGGAGATCGCCCGCGAGCTGGGGATCGAGGAGACGACCGTGAAGATGCACCGCGGCAACGCGCTGCTGAAGCTGCAGGCCCGCACGAGCGCGGACCTGGTGCGGATTTTCACGCTCCTTGACATGAAGGAGAAGGAGGCCTCGCTTTGAAACGAAGAGCGCTTGTGGCAGGGCTGGCCTCGGCCGCCGCCCTCGGGGGCGGCCTGGGGGCCGCCGGGGCCCGGCCCCAGGGCCCGAGAAGCGACGGCCCGGCCGACGTCCTGGTGGTGGGCTCGGGGCTTGCGGGGCTCTCGGCCGCGGTCTCCGCGCGCGAGGCCGGGGCCGCACGCGTCGTCGTGCTCGAAAAGGACTATCTGCTCGGCGGCCACTCGGCCATCGCGAACGGCTACTTCGCCGCGGTGCGGCTCGGGGGCCGCAGCCGCGCCGAATACGAGCAGGCCGTGCGGGCGATGATCGCCGACATGAACCAGACCGGCCGGGGCGCGGGCGACCAGCGCCTGATCGAGACCCTCGTGCGCGGCACGGGCCCGGCGCTTCAGTGGCTGTCGCGCCACGGCGTGGTCTGGATGGACTCCACCTACGAGGCGCTCGGGGGGCTTGCGCCGCGCTGCTACGTCTCGAGCTTCGAGCGCGGGGGCTACGACTTCGTGCGGGCCTTGAGCCGCGCGGCGCGGCGGCTCGGGGTCGAGATCCGGTTTTCAAGCCGCGCGACCGCGATCGCCCGCAGCGGCCCGAACCTCGTCGTGACGGTGAACGGCCGCACGCCGGCCGCCGCCCGCTCGGTCGTCCTCGCGACCGGGGGCTTCGGCGACAACCCGCGCATGCGCATGAAGTACGACCCGAGGCTCACGGAGGACATCCGCAGCACCGCCAACCCCTACGGGGAGGAGCACGACACCGCGATGGGCGACGGCATCGCGCTGGGCGAGTCGCTCGGGGCGGCCCTCGTCGACATGGACCAGATCCTCACGATCCCCTACTCGGGCGGCAGGCTCACGAACTACGTGGGGGCCGACACCTACCTCACGCGCGAGGGGCGGCGCTTTGTGCGCGAGGACGCCCCGATGGACGCGATCTCGGAGGCGGTCTGGAAGCTGCCGACCCACGACTTCTGGGTCGTCACCGACTCGCAGTCGGCCAAGGGCGCGAGCCGCAACGTGAAGCTGATCAAGGGGCTCGTGAAGACCGCCGACAGCCTCGAGGAGGCGGCCCGCGGCATGGGGATCGACCCGTCCCGCTTCAAGGCGGTCATGGCGCGCTACAACGAAAGCGCGAAAAGCGGCCGGGACCCGGAGTTCGGCCGCACGATGTTCACCCAGCAGATCATCCGCCCGCCCTTTTACTACGGGCTCGAGAAGCCCTACGTCCACTTCTGCAACGGGGGGCTCCTCTTCAGTCCCGAAGGGAAGGTGCTCCGCGCCGACCGCTCGGTGGTCGAGGGGCTTTTCGCCGCGGGCGAGGTGACCGGGGGCGTGCACGGGCGGGGGCGGCTCGGGGGCTGCTCGCTGCCCGACTGCGCGGTGTTCGGCCACATCGCGGGCCGCAGCGCCGCGGCCCGGGCGCGGCGCCTGAAGGCGGGGCGCCGGGCGTAAGGACGCCTGAAGCCCCCGGAGACTCAAGGCCCCCGGGGGCTTCATGGGCGAAAGGGCGAAGGGGCGTCAGCCGCGCACCACCAGCAGCGGGATCTTCCCCTCGGCCGCGACGCGGGTCGCCACCGAGCCCATCACCGCGGACTTGAAGTTGCCGTAGCCGTGGCTGCCCATCACGATGAGGTCGAGCCCTTCCTGCGCGCCGTACTTCGCGATCGCGTCGCCCGCCATGCCTTCGAGCTTCACCTCGCTCGCCGCGGCCCCCGCTTCCTTCAGGATCCGGCGGGCCGGCGCGAAGGCCTCCTCGTACTCTTCATCCTCGAGGGCCCGCAGCTGCTTCTTGTCCTCGTCGGTGAGGGTCATGTAGCCCGCGGTCTCATAGGCCTTGATGCCGTCCATCCCCTCAAAGACATGCAGGAGAAAGAGCTTCGGGTCGGGCCCGAGGAGGGCGAGGTGCTTCACGACGCAGGAGGCGGCCGCGTCCCCGGCGCTCGAGCCGTCCAGGGCGATCCCGACCTTCATCCCCGAGGCGGGGCCCGCCTGGCGGCCGCGCACGAGCAGCACCGGCACGCGGGTCTTCGAAATCACCGAGGTGGAGACGGACCCGAGGAAGAGCTTCTTCACGTTCGAGAGTCCCTGCGCGCCCATCACGATGAGGTCGGGCCGGATCGACTTCACGGCCGCGGCCACCGCGTCGGCGGGCCGCCCCACCACGACCTTCTCCTCGGCGTCGATCCCCTTCGAGTGCAGGATCTTGCGCAGCGGCGCGAAGACCTTTTCAGAGGCCTTCGCCACGAACTCGTCGAAAGCCTCCCGGGCGCCGTTCTTGAGCAGCGCCTCGCTCCAGGGCATCTGGGCGTTGAGCAGCATGACGCGCGGCTTGCTGCCCAGCAGCTTCGTCCTCGCCGCCACGAACCTCACCGCATAGAGGCTGTAGAGGCTTTCATCGACCGGCAGCAGAATCTTCAGCATTTTTTTCCTCCCCGCCCCCTCAGGCCGGCACCACGAGCATCGGCACCTTGCCGTCGGCGGCTACGCGCGAAGTGGCCGAACCGAGCAGAATCGACTTGACGTTGGAGCGCCCGCGGGTTCCCATCACGATGAAATCGAGCTTTTTCTTCGCGTACTTCGACAGGGCGATGCCCGGGTCGCCCGACAGGCACACTTCCTTCACGGGAATCCCGGCCTTCTCGAAAATCGGGCGCACCGGCGCCATCGCCTTCTCGAAGGCTTCCTTTTCGAGCCCCGGGAGCTGCTTCTTCAGGTTCTCGAAGTTCATCTCGGCCTCTTTCGTCTCGGCCGGGGTCTCGGGCAGGGGGCTCTCTTCCGGATAGGAGTACGAGAGCTCCTCGAAGACGTTCACCACGTTGACGAGCCGGAAGGCCGCGTCCGCGCCGAAGAAGTCGCGGTGCGCGGCCACGAACCGGGCCGCGGCGAGGCTCGTCTCCGAGCCGTCGACCGCGATGCCCACGCGCAGGCCCTCCGTCTTCGGGGCCTCCTTGTCGCGGATCACGAGGACCGGCACGTGCACGCGCGCGAGCACCCCGGTCGTCGCCGACCCGAGGAAGAGCTTCTTGAAGTTGTCGAGGCCGCGCGAGCCCATCGCGATGAGGTCGGCCCCGAAGATGCGGGCCTCCTCGGCGATCGACCCGGCCGGCAGGCCGATCACGGTCTTTTCGGCGGGCTCCATGCCCTTGGCCTGGAAAATCGCGCGGGCCGCCCCGAAGACCTTTTCGGAGTCATCGCTGTAGAGTCTTCCGTCGGGATCCCGGCCCCGGATTTTGGGCAGCATGGCGCCGTAGTACGGCTGGACGTTGAAAAGCTCGACTTCAGGCTTCTGCCCGAGCAGCCCGATGCGGTCGGCGACAAACTGTGCGGCGCCCGTGCTGTAGGCGCTGCCGTCGATCGGAAGCAGAATCTTCATGGTGGCTCCTCCTTGTCTTGGCCAGGCCCTGCAGCAGGAGAAGACCGCCCCGCCGGGGCCGGCGCATGTGAGTGGATTGATCCGCAAAACGCGGGTGAATCTCTTAATTAGAAGTATATCCCATCCTATGGTGCGCGGCCCGGCCATAATCTCGAACATATCCGGCGGGCGGCGCCTGAAGGGCCGACCGGGGCTCTCCGGGGATTTTCAAAAGGGCCCGCCTTCACTAAGATAGGGGCTTCTCCCGACCCCGTTCCGGCCTCCGGAGCCCTCTCCTTCTGGGAAGGCTCCTTCAAAGTGCGCTTTTTTTAATGAAGCTCAATCCCGAACTCCTCCTGCCCGCCGCCCGGGCCCTCCTTGTCTTCGCCTTCGGCGCGGCGCTCTGCTGGCTCCTTCTGAAGGGGGCCGCCTACCCGGTGAGCGCCCCTGAAGTCCTCGCCTTCGCCGCGTTCCTGTTCGTCGCGGCGCGCTCTCCGGCGGTGCTCCGGGTTCTGACCGCCCTCGTGCTCGCGGCCTACTGCCTGTATTTCCCGGTCGGGCTTCGCTACGGGATCGTCTCGGAGGGCCAGATCGCCGCGGCCTTCGCCACCGACGCGCGCGAGGCCTCGGAATTCTTCGGCACGTTCGGGGCGCTCGACTTTGCCTCGCCCGCGCTGCTTGCAACCGGGCTCGCCCTCTTTTACCTCTTCGCCCGCCGCGTGCGGCTCTTTCAAAGCCGGAAGCTTTTCGCGCTCGCCCTTGTTCTCACGGCCGCGGCCTCCTTTGAGACGAAGGCCTTCCACCCCCTCACGCACGCCGTGAAGCTCACGAACCGCGTGGTGGCAGAGCGCGCGAACCTAAAGCACATGGACTGGACGCCCGCCTGGAAGGTGCTCTCAGCCCGCCCCGCCTACAAAAACTACGTCCTCGTGGTGGGGGAAAGCGAGCGGCGCGACTACATGAACGCCTACGGCTACCCGGAGGACGACACCCCCTTCATGTCGAAGGCGCCGGGCATCGTCTACGAGGGCTTCACGGCCGAGGGCGACGGCACGATCGAGTCGCTCACCCGCACTCTCACGCTCCCCGACCCGAAGACCCTGCAGCCCCGCTACGAGTACAACCTTGTCGACCTCGCCCGCGCGGCGGGCTTTGCGACCGCCTGGTTCTCGAACCAGGGCTACGTCTCGCGCTTTGACACGCCGCTCACCGCCATCGGCGAGCGCTCCGAGCGCAGCCGCTGGCTCAAATTCGGCCGGGACGCGAGCCGCAACTACTTCGACTACGAGCTGCTGCCGCTTGCCGAGGCCGAGCTCGAGCGGGACGATCCGCGCCCGAAGTTGATCGTCCTTCACCTGATCGGCTCCCACGAAGACACCTGCGAGCGGGTGAGCGACAGGCTCCCCCGGGTCTCCCGCGTGAAGGACCCGGCCTGGAAGACTCCGGGCTGCTACCTCGACACGATCCGGCAGACCGACGCCGTGCTCGAGCGCCTGCGGGACCTCCTCGCAAAGAAGGGCGAGCCCTGGAGCCTCCTTTACTTTTCAGACCACGGGCTCACGCTCGTGAGGCAGCGGGGCGTGATGCGGTTTTTGCACTCCCCGGTCTCCCGGCAGCAGCGCGACATCCCGCTTTTCCTCACGTCGAGCGACGCAAAGGAGCACCGCACGATCCGGGGCCTGCGCTACGGGAGCTCTTTCCTCGAGGGCTTCATGGAGTGGACGGGCGTGAGCACGCGCGGCATTCCCCGCCCGAGATCTCTTTTCCTCGCGCCGCCCGACGCCCCGCGGGCTGAAGATGAGAAGCTTCGGGCCTCGCGCCCGGACGATCCCCCGGCGGACATCCAAAGCCACTGATCCGAAAGGAATAAAAACAAGTCCGTCCCATGAAGCTCAGTTCTGAAAACCTTCATTGCGCCGCCCGGGCCCTCCTCGTCTTCGCCTTCGGCGCGGCGCTTTCCTGGCTGCTCCTCAAAGGGGCCGCCTACCCCGTGACGGCGGCGGAAGTGCTGTCGCTCGCCGCCTTCCTGCTTCTTGCAGCCCGCGCCCCGGCGGCGGTCCGGGCGCTTGCCGCGCTCGTGCTCGCGGCCTACTGCCTCTACTTCCCGGTCGGGCTGCGCTACGGGATCGTCTCGGAGGGCCAGATCGCCTCGGCGCTTGCCACCGACGCGCGCGAGGCCTCGGAATTCTTCGGCACATTCGGGGCGCTCGACTTTGCCTCGCCCGCGCTACTTGCAGCCGGACTCGCCCTTTTTTACCTCTGCGCCCGCCGCGTGAGGCTTTTTCAAAGCCGGAAGCTTTTCGCGCTCGCCCTCGTCCTCGCGGCCGCGGCCGCCTTTGAGACGAAAGCCTTCCACCCCTTCACGCACGCCGCGAAGCTCGCGCACCGCGTCGTGGTGGAGCGCGGGAACTTAAAGCACATGGACTGGACGCCCGCCTGGAAGGTGCTCTCCGTGCGGCCCGCCTACAAAAACTACGTCCTCGTGGTGGGCGAGAGCGAGCGGCGCGACTACATGAACGCCTACGGCTACCCGGAGGACGACACCCCCTACATGTCGAAGGCGCCAGGCATCGTCTACGAGGGCTTCACGGCCGAAGGCGACAACACGATTCCGTCGCTCACACGCACGCTCACGCTTCCCGACCCGAAGAGCCTGCAGCCCCGCTACGAGTACAACCTCGTCGACCTCGCCCGCGCGGCGGGATTCGCGACCTCCTGGTTCTCGAACCAGGGCTACGTCTCGCCCTTTGACACCCCGGTCACCGCGATCGGCGCCCGGTCCGAACGCAGCCGCTGGCTCAAATTCGGCCGCGACGCGAGCCGAAACTACTTCGACTATGAGCTCCTGCCGCTTGTCGAGGCCGAGCTCGAGCGGGACGACCCGCGCCCGAAGCTCATCGTCGTCCACCTGATCGGCTCCCACGACGACATCTGCGAGCGGGTGAGCGACAAACTCCCCCGGATCTCGCACGTGAAGGACCCGGCCTGGCGGATCCCCGGCTGCTACCTCGACACGATCCGGCAGACCGACGCCGTGCTCGAGCGCCTGAGCGGGCTCCTTCAAAAGAAAGGCGAGCCCTGGAGCCTCCTTTACTTTTCCGACCACGGGCTCACGCTCGCGCGGCGCCGCGGCGTGATGCGGCTTCTGCACTCCCCGGCGGGGCGCGAGCACCGCGACATCCCGCTTTTCCTCACTTCGAGCGACGCAAAGGAGCACCGCACGATCCGGGGCCTGCGCTACGGGAGCTCCTTTGTCGAAGGCTTCATGGAGTGGACGGGCGTGAGCACCCGCAGCATCCCCCGCCCGAAGTCGCTCTTTCTCGCGCCGCCCGATCCCCCGCGGCCTGAGGCCGAGCGGCTGCGGGCCTCGCGCCCCGACGATCCCCCGGCGGACATCCAAAGCCACTGATCGGGCAGACCTTTTTATAATTCCACTCCGGACCTCAAGGAGTAGAATTTCCATTTTTTTCCGCGCGCTGAACCAACATGCTGGACGCATTCCTCAACGGGCTGTCCGCGATCGTCGTGATCGTCGCGATCGCGGGCTTCGGCTACTTCACCGCCGCACGGGGCTGGTATGACGACAAAGGCCGCCAGCTGGTCGCGCGCATCGTGAACCTGTCGATCCCCTGCCTCCTTTTTTACTCGCTCACCTCGCACTTCACCCACGAGGCCTTCATCGACATGCTCAAGATCGTCCCGATCTCCTTTCTCACCGTCGGGACGAACTTCCTCATCTCGGTGCTGCTCGTGAAAAAGGGCATTGTCGACAGGAAAATGGGCGGCACCTTCATCGCCTGCTTCACGACCTCCACGGTGCTTTTCATCGGCATTCCCCTCATCTGGTCGCTCTACGGCAACAAGGGGCTGCCCTACCTCCTCGTCTACTTCTTCGCTAACAGCCTCTTCACCTGGAGCCTCGGGATCTTCAACATCCAGCTCGAGGGAAGCCTGCGGCGCGGCGAGCCCCGCCCGAAGCTGCTCTCGGCGAAAAACCTGAAGATGATCCTCTCGCCGCCGATCCTGGGCTTCGCCGCGGCGGTGATCTTCCTCGTCTTCAGCATCCCGATCCCCCAGCCTCTCGCGATGATCGTGCAGTACATGGGGCAGCTCTCTTCGCCCCTCGCCCTCATCTTCGTGGGCATCACGGTCTACCTCGTGGGCTTCAAGCGGCTGCGGAACTTGAACCGCGAGCTCGTGCTCATCATGCTCTCGTGCTTCCTCCTGCGGCCGGCGCTCGTCGCGCTTTTTTCGCTGCCCTTTGACCTGCCCCCGGGAGCGAGGCAGGCCTTCATCATGTCGGCCACGCTGCCGGTGTCCTCCACGATCCCGGTGCTCGCGAAGGTCTACGGCGCCTCGCCCGCCTTCGCCTCCGAAGCCGTCGGGGTCACGACCGCGGCCTACGTGTTCGTCCTGCCGGTGCTGATCCTCGTGGTGACCCTGCTCTTCTGAAAGCCGGGGGCCGCGCCCCCTGAAAGCCTACGCTCGCGGGCCCCTGCCGCCCGCCCGGAGGTGACCGGCCCCCGGAAATTGGTATAGGCTTTCCATTCCGGGGCCGCCTGAAACAAGTGGCGCGGCCTCTCAGAGGAGAATCAAAATGGAATTTTTCGAAGCCGTTTCCGCCAGGCACTCCACCCGCGACTACAGCGCGGAGCCCGTCGCCGAGGCCTCGCTCAAGAAGATACTGGGCGCGGCCTGCGCCGCCCCCGCCGGCATGGGGCGCTACGACACGCTGCACCTCTCGGTCGTCTCGACGCCCTCGGGCGCCGCGGCGCTGCATGCCCGCATGAACGCGCTTTTCCCGCAGGATCCCCTCTACAACGCCCCGGTCTTCATCCTGGTGTCCTCGGCCGACTCGCCGATGGCGGGAGAAAACGCCGCCTGCATCATTGAAAACGTGCTGCTTGCCGCGGCGGCCGAGGGGCTGTCGGGCTGCTACATCGCAGGGGCCATCCCGAAGATCGCCGAAGACCGCGCGCTCCTGCGCGAGCTGGGCGTCCCCGAGGGCTTCAGGCCCGTGGCGGGCGTGCTGGTCGGGCACCCGAGGAACAAAAAGGAGCTCGCGCTGCGGCGGCCTCAGGCGCTGGACAAAATTCGCATGACGAGGCTCTGAGCCATGGAGGAGAGCGCCCCCGGGGCCGGCCTCGAGCTTCTGGCCTCACCCTACCTCTTTGCCGTGGCGAAGATCGCCGACCCGTCCGAAATAGACTGGAGCGTCCCCGGCACCTTCGTCTCCAGCACCCGCGGGGAGCTCTCGGTCGTGTGCCAGGAAAAGGCGCTGCCCGCTTCCGCCCGGCCCGTCTCCTACGGCTGGAAGATGATCCGGGTGGCGGGGAAGATGCCCTTTGACGCCGTGGGCGTCATGTCGCTCCTTTCCGGGGCGCTCGCCCGCGAGGGCATTCCGCTTCTTGCCTTTTCGAGCTACGACACGGACTTCCTCTTCGTGAAGACCTCCAGTTACAGCCGCGCGCTCGAGGCGCTGGAGAAGGCCGGCTGCAGGGTCCGGCGCTGAAAAAAAAAGGAAAAGCCACGGCCGGGCGGCGGGCCTTCGGCCGCCCCTAGAGGATCGCCATGAAGTCGCGGCGGTTTTCTTTAAGCAGCATCACGAGCTTCAGGGCCGCAGGCGACAGGTTCGCGGTCTTCAGATAGTTGAGGTAGTAGCCCGTGCTCAGGTTGAAGCGCTCCACCTCGACCCGCACGAGCTGCCCCGCCTCGAGCTCCCTTCGCACCGTCATCTCGGGCAGCACGATGAGCCCCATGCCACAGACGGCCAGCTGCTTTGCGAGCTCCATCGAATTGACCGAGCAGCTGCCGGAAAAGTGCGTCTCGCCCTGCTCGGCGAGCCACTCCTCGAGCTTCGCCTGCGAGCGGGCGCCCTTCTCGCGCGTGATGATGCAGCCCTTCGCGAACTCCGAGGGCAGCAGCGGGCGGCCCATCGCGCACCAGCGCGAGCTCGGGCTCGCGAGCACCCGGTAGGGCTCGCTCAGCAGCTGGTACTGCACGAGGTCGCCTGCGCCCACGATGCGCGCGCAGATGCCGAAGTCCGCCTCCTGGCCTCGCACGTCGCGGGCGACCTGCTCGGAGTTGCCGATCCGCAGGTGCAGCTCGATGCCGGGGTAGCGGCGCCGGTACTCCGCAATGAGCGGCGGCAGGTAGTACGTTCCCACGACCGCCGAGGCGCTCACGGAGACGTGCCCGCTCTGCAGCTCGGTGAAGTTCTGGAAGGCGTTGTCGATCTCGCCAAAGAGGTCGAAGAGCCGGCGCGTGTAGTTGTAGAGAATCTCGCCCTTCGGAGTGAGCGAGATCTGCCTGCGCGAGCGGTCGAAAAGCGGAGCCTTGAGCGAGTGCTCGAGCTTCTGGATCTGGCTGCTCACGGTGGGCTGCGTCAGATAAAGCGCCTCGGCCGCCTTGGAGAAGCTTCTGCATCGGGCGACGGCGTGGAAGGTTTTCAGCCAGTCAAGGTTCATAAGGGGCATGGGAGTGTCGGTCCGGTTATTGTAGAGCGGCCGCCCCCTCGGGCCGGGGCCGCAGGAGAAGCTCCGAGAGCCGCCCGTAGAGCGTGAGCAGCTCCACCTGCAGCGGCAGAAGGCCCGCGGCCCGGTCGCCTTCGGGCATCTTCAGGCACTGCGCGAGCGCGGCCTCCCCGCAGGCGCGGCCCGACCTCCGGAGCGCCTCGGCCTCGGCCTCGAGCGCGCGCCCTCCGCCGGGAGCGCTCTTCTCCCCCAGGGCCCCGAGCGCCCGCTCGAAGTGCGCGAGACAGCGCTCCGCGTGCCGCTGCGACTCGAGGATCAGCGCCTCGGAGCGGGGCGGAAAGAAGCGGTTCGCGCTGCACTTGCCCTTTACCAGCGCGGCCACCGCGGCCTCGAGCAGCCCCGAGGCGGACTGCACGACGGCGTTGGCGCGCTCCAAGGCCTGCCACTGCGCGATTTCATCTTCGGAGAGCGAGCGCTGCACGAGCGCGGTGAGAAAGCGCCCGATCTCCTCCGAGCGGGCGCGCAGCGCCCGGCCCTCGTCCTGCAGCAGCATCCATTCGCCCTCGGGCGGGTTGCCGCGGATGAGCGGGGCGACGGCCGCCCCCTCGCGCCGCAGCATCGCGGCCGAGCGCGCGATCTCCCGGCGCGCGGTCTCGAGCGCCGCGCCGGGCGAGAGGAGGTTTTCCTCGCTCATGAGCCTTAAGGCCGGAGCCGGCCCCTCCGTGCGCTCCGGCAGCCTCGCGTCCACCCAGGCGGCCACGGGCTTTGTGAAGAAAAGCCCCGTGGCGCCCAGGGCGGCGTTGAAGGCCACGTGAAAGTAAATGGCCCCGTCGGGCAGTCCCGAAAAGAACGCGCCGCAGGCGGGGACGGCCGCAAGGAGCGCCGCCCCGGCGGCCACCCCGGCCAGCCGGAAGACCATGTTGCCGAGCGGCGCCCTCTGGGCGACCCGGGTGCCGCCCGCGGTCGTGATGAGCGCGAGAAAGGCGCTGCCGAGATTCGCGCCCAGCACCACCCAGAGCCCGCTCCCCGGATCGGCGAAGAGCCCCGCCTGCAGGAAGCCCGAGGCGATGATCACGGCGGCGAGGCTCGAGAAGCAGGCCACGGCAAGGACGGCGCCGCAGAGCAGGCACGCCCCCGGCACGGCGCCCACCGCCGCGAGAAAGCCCGCGGCGGCGGGGCTGCCGCGCACCGGGACCACCGCGGAGGCGATGAGCCCGAGCGAGAGCATCACAAGCCCCAGCCCCAGCACGACGCGCCCGAACTGCCCCAGGCGGCTCGCGGGCTTTTTCAGAAAGCAGAAGACCCCCACCGCGATCAGAACGGGAGAAAGCGCCCGGAGGTCGAGGCTGAGAAGGCGCGTCATCAGGGCGCTGCCGAAGTCCGCCCCCAGCACGCAGCTTAAGGCGCGCTCGGTGGAGACAAGGCCGCTGCCCTGCAGCCCCGCCACGAGCAGCGCCGTCGCCGTGGAGCTCTGCAGCAGCATGGCGATCCCGGTGCCGGCGGCAAAGCCGCGCAGCCGGTTCACCAGGATGATCTCCAGCCAGCCGCGCAGCGCGTAGCCGAACGTGCGCAGCATCCCCGTCTTCACCATGTAGGTGCCCCAGAGGAGGAGCGCCACGGCGCCGGCCAGGTTTACGATGCTGTCCAATTGCCTCTCCTTTCAGCCTGCAGGGGGCGGCCCGGGCCGCCGCAACGCATAAAATTTTATTATTGATTTATTCGATTACTTATAGAAAAACGCAATAGAAAGCATTCGATCTTTCAATTGTTCATTTCCTGGCCCGGCCGCGATAATTTCCCCAGGGCGCAGGGCCTTCCGGCCCCGCCCCTTCATTCATCAAGCCCCGGCACAAAGGGCGTTTTAAGCAAGGAGCAGTCCATGGGAAAGGAAATCGAACGCAAGTTTCTCGTTGTGGGCGGCGAGTGGAGGAAGCTCGCCCGGGGCACGGCCTACCGCCAGGGCTACCTCAACAGCCAGAAGGAGCGCACAGTGCGCATCCGCACGATCGGACAGAAGGCCTTCCTCACGGTGAAGGGCCCCACGGTGGGCGTCACCCGGCTTGAATTCGAGTACGAGATCCCCTACGCGGACTGCGTCACCATGCTCGCGCAGCTGGCCGAAAAGCCGATCATCGAAAAGAACCGCTACAAGATTCCGCAGGGCCCCTACACCTGGGAAATCGACGAGTTCCTCGGCGTGAACAAGGGCCTCGTCGTGGCCGAGATCGAGCTCCCCTCCGAGGACGCGCCCTTCGAGAAGCCCGCCTGGATCGGCCGGGAAGTCTCGGGCGACCCCCGCTACTTCAACTCGAACCTAGTGAAGCACCCGTTCACCACCTGGGAGAAATGATCATGACGGACGCCTATGCAAAGAACGTGGCCACGAGCGCCGAGGAGGCCGCCCGGATCGTCCCGCGGGCGGAGTTCCGCGTGTTCGGCCAGGACATCGTCGAAGCCGTGAAGGAAAAGATGTGGTCCTGCAGGGCGCAGCTCTACAAGGCGCGCACGATGCCGCCCGAGACCTACATCCTCTCGCGCTTCACCGACGAGGCGAACGTGAAGGTGCGCGACGGGCTGCTCGACATCAAGACCCGCACCGGGCTCACCCCCGAGGGCTACGAGATCTTCCAGCCGCGCGGGAAATTCCAGTTCCCGGTGAAAAAGGAGGAGCTCGAGGAGATCCTCTCGCACCTGAAGGCGCCGCTGCCGCTTGAGAAGGAGAGCTACAGCTTCGAAGACTTCAGGGCCCTGGCCGCCTCCTGCCCGGACCTCGCCCTGGTGCGCGTCGACAAGAAGCGCTACGGCTTCACCGTGAACGGGGTCATCTGCGAGTTCGCCTACGTGTGGTTCAACGGCGCGCGGGTCGAGACCGCCTGCTGCGAGAGCGAGGACTACGCGGCCATGAAGGGCGCGGTGGAGGCCCTGGGGCTCGCGGGGAGGCCCAACACCAACTACCTGCGGGCCGCCAAGGCAGTGATCGGCATGTAGCCGTCCCGCCTTCTTCTTCCCCCTTGAGGCCGCCCGGGCGCCGCCCCCTCTTTCAAAAGCGGGGCGCGGGCGCCGGGCGCCCGGGGCTTATCTGCAAGGAGCATCGCCATGAACACTGCCGCAGCGACGCCGCCCAGGGACTACGACCCCCTGGACATGAACAACTACTCGCTCAACAAGCTGCCCAGGCGTCCCCTGTCGGCCACGGGGCGCTTCTTCCGGATCTGGGGGCTGCCGATCGCGGCCGCCATTTTCGTCCTCTTCTCCTACGTCATCCATTTCCCGATCCTCAGCGCGAGGCAGCAGGTCATGTTCGGGCTTTTCGCCACCTCGCTCTTTCTGTGGATCAGCGAGACCGTCCCCAACTACGTCACCTCGATGCTGCTCATCTGCGGGCTGATCCTCACCGGCATCCTCAAGGTGAAGCCGGCCATGGCCACCCTGGGCGACCCGGTGATCTGGCTGAACGTCTCCGCCTTCATCATGGCGAGCGCCATGATCAAGACCGACCTCGTCAAGCGCGCCGCGCTCTGGCTGATCCTGCGGTTCGGCAAAAACGCGGGCAGCATCTTCGTCACCTTTCTCGTGATCAACATCATCCTCGCCGCGTTCGTGAACGCCACGGCCGCCAAGGCCGCGCTGATGATGCCGCTCTTCATGGTCGTGTGCGCGGTCTACGGGGCGCCCGGCACCGACACGACGAACAACTTCGCCCGCAACCTCGTGCTGCACAACCTGCTGATGATCAACGCGAGCTGCAACGCGTTCATGACCGGCTCGGGCGCGAACCTCCTCGGCGTGGCGATCCTCGCCGGGGCGGGCGTCTCCATCTACTACTTCGACTGGTTCGTGGCCGGGCTGCCGCTCGTGATCTGCTTCGGGCTGCTCGCCTACGTGATCGGCGTGCGGTTCGTTTTCCCCCTCTCGAAGGAAGACCGCGAGCCCAAGCTCAAGGGCGGCCGCGCCGCCCTCGAGAAGGCCTACCGGGATCTCGGGCCCTTCAAGATGAACGAGCTCAAGGCCTCCATCGTCTTCCTGATCGTGCTCATCGTGTGGGCCACCGACAAAATCCACGGCATCAACGCGACGGTCGTGGCGATGCTGGGCGCGGTCGTCATGCTCGCGCCGCAGTTCAAGCTGCTTAACTGGAACGACGTGGACATTCCCTGGCACCTCATGATCTTCTCGGCGGGCGCCTACTCGCTGGGCGCGGGCCTGAGCGCGACGAAGCTCATGAACGTGCTCACGGTGCAGCTCATGCAGGCGCTCGGCATGGACACCATGAGCTACTTCGCGCTCTACGCCGTGCTCACCGCGATCTTCATCGCGAGCCACTTCATCTTCCAGTCGAAGAACATGCGCACCCTCATCTTCATGCCGATTGTGATCGGCATCGCGCAGCACCTGGGAGTCGACATCCTGTCGCTCGCGCTGCCCGTGGCGCTGTGCATCAACTGCTGCTGGTCGCTGCCCTTCAACGCGAAGCCAAACGCCATGCTCTACGGCACCAACAAGTACACGATGGGCGAGACGTTCCGGTACGGGCTCGTGATGAGCGTCCTCTACTGGGGGCTGCTCCTTGTCGCAGGCGGCACCTACCTGCACTGGATGGGCATCACCCCGGGGTTCTTCTGAAAGACTCCCCCCGGAAGCGGCGCCGCGCTCCGCCCCCTCTCCCCTGAAGCGCCGCTTCCTTCCCCTTCAGGCCCCCGGCTTTCCGGGGGCTTTCTTTCATTCTCCATTTTGGTGCACGGCTCCACTTTTAGTGCATGAGCGGCGCCCCCGCGCCGCGCCGCTATTTCCCGCCCGGACTGTTTTCTCAAGGCTTTTCCCCTCTGGCACGCTTTATGCATAGGATTCGGTCGAGCGCCGCGCGCTTCGCGGCGCCCCCAAAAAAGAGAAACGCAGGGAGAAAAACATGAAACTCATCACAGCAGTGATCAAGCCCTTCAAGCTTGACGCTGTCCGCGAAGCGCTCTCGGAAGTGAACATTTCGGGCATCACCGTGACCGAGGTGAAGGGCTTCGGGCGGCAGAGGGGCCACACCGAGATCTACAGGGGAGCCGAGTACGCGGTCGACTTTCTGCCCAAGATCAAGCTGGAAATCGCAGTGCCCGACGAAATCGCGGACCTGGTGGTCGAAACCATCGCAAAGACCGCCGTCACCGGAAAGGTGGGCGACGGCAAGATCTTCGTCTCGGAGCTGGAGTCGGTGATGCGCATCCGCACGGGCGAAACCAACGAGGAGGCGCTGTCATGACCGAAACGATGAAACTGCGCGCCCTGAAGCTTTTTGCGGCCGCGGGCGCCCTGGCCGCAAGCGGCGCGGCCTTCGCCGAGGACAAGCTCGACAAGGGCGACACGGCCTGGATGCTGGCCGCGACCGTCCTCGTCCTTTTCATGACGGTGCCGGGCATCGCTCTTTTCTACGCCGGCATGGCCCGCAAAAAGAACATCCTCGGCACCATCGCCCAGGACCTCGCAATCTGCGGCATCGTCTCCGTGCTCTGGTTTGTGATCGGGTACTCGCTTGCCTTCTCCTCGGGCGGCCCGTTCGTCGGGGGGCTCTCCTTCCTCGGCATGCAGGGCATCGGCGTGAACACGCTCCAGGGGTCGATTCCGCAGCTGCTCTTCGCGGTCTTCCAGATGACCTTTGCGGTGCTCACCGCCTGCCTCATCACCGGAGCCTGGGCCGGGCGCGTGAAGTTCTCCGCCCTTCTCGTCTTCATGGTCTGCTGGAGCCTGCTCGTCTACGCGCCGATCTGCCACTGGGTCTGGGCTGAGGACGGGTTCTTCTTCAAGATGGGCGCCCTCGACTACGCCGGCGGCACGGTCGTGCACATCAACGCCGGCATCGCCGGCCTCATGGGCGCGCTCATCATCGGGCGGCGCCAGGGCTACGGCACCGTCGCGATGCAGCCTTCCAACCTCACCTTCGCCGTGATCGGCGCGGCGGTGCTCTGGGTGGGCTGGATGGGCTTCAACGGCGGCTCGGGCCTTGCGGCCGACGGGCGCGCGGCCATGGCGGTCGTGGTGACGCAGATCGCGGCAGCCGCCGGGCTTGTGGGCTGGATGGCCTGCGAGTGGTACTTCCGCGGCCGCCCCTCGGTGCTCGGCATGATCTCGGGCGCCGTCGCGGGCCTGGTCGGCATCACCCCGGGGTCGGGCTTCGTGGAGCCGCTGCCCGCGATCGTGATCGGACTCGCGGCGGGCGTGATCTGCTTCTGGGCCGCCACCGTCGTGAAGTACAAGCTGGGCTATGACGACTCGCTCGACGCCTGGGGCGTGCACGGCGTGGGCGGCATCGTGGGAGCGCTGCTTACCGGCGTGTTCGCCACCTCCCGGGTCACCGGCGCAGATCTCCCCCCGATGATCGAGCAGGTGGGCATCCAGGCCCTGTCGGTTCTCGCGACCCTCGTCTACGGCGGGGTGATGAGCGCGGCGATCCTGCTGGCGATCAAGAAGACGATGGGCCTGCGCGTCACGCCCGACGAGGAGCAGGAAGGCCTCGACCTCGCCCTGCACGGCGAGAGGATCGAATAGCAGAACACCTTCATACACTTTGTCTCTCCAGGAGTTTGCCGGGCCCTCGGGCCCGGCTTTTTTTCGCTCCGGACGCGCCGTTGACCTCGCGCAATTTACTCGAGTAAACGCGCGGGAAAAATGACCCTGTGCCCCGGGAGAAAAAGATTCCGGGCGAAATAAAACTTTTGGAGAGAAAACATCATGGCTGACATGACCCGTCGTTCCATCCTCAAGGCTTCCGCCGCCTCCGCGGCCGCGGCGGCCGCAGCTGCCTTTGCCGCCCCCGCCGAAGCGAAGGCGAAGGCCTCCTCTTCGGGGCTGCCCGCCCGCTGGGACATGACCGCCGACGTCGTCGTCGCGGGCTCCGGCATCGCCGGCATGAGCGCCGCGATCACGGCGCTCGATCTCGGCGGCAGGGTCCTCGTCTTCGAGAAGGGCGAGAACTACGGCGGCTGCGCCATCATCAACGGCGGCATCATCGCGCTGCGCGGCGGCACCCGCTTCCAGCGCGAGCGCGGCGAAAAGGACACCCCGGCCGACGTCTACGCGCACCTCACCGACCCGAAGAACGCCGAGTACCGCAAGAACGACCCGGCGCTCGCGATGCGCTACTCGAAGATGGTGGGCGGCACCCAGGAGTGGCTCGAGGCCCACGGCGTGAAATTCATGAACACCTCCACCGCGGCCGGCAAGTACGACAGCCAGCACCACGAGTCCTACCTGCACATCTACTCGCCCGACCAGGGCGACGGCAACGGCCACCCGAACCCCGACGGAGGCTTCCGCACGGGCCGCGGCATCATGATCCCCTTCCAGAAGTACTTCACTGAAAAGGGCGGCCGGATCTTCCTCAACTCCAAGGTGACCGACGTCTACAAGGACGCGAAGGGCCGGGTCGTGGGCGCCCGGGTCGAGACCGCGAAGGGCGTCGTCAACGTCCGCGCGAAGAAGGGCGTGGTGCTTGCCGGCGGCGGCTGGAAGGCGAACAAGGAGCTGCGCGTCATCACCGATCCGCGCTTCACCCCGGACCTCGTTCCGACGGGCTATCCGTTCGTCGCCCCCGACGGCTCGGCGATCCTCGCCGGCCTCAAGGCGGGCGCGATGTACCTGGGCGACCGCGGCGAGGACACGCCGCACCTGCGCCGCATGTTCGGCACCAACCGCTACGGCTTCCACAAGGGCTCCAAGTACGGCTGCCCCGGCCTCAGCGTGAAGGGCCCGCGCTGGGGGGACGTCGTCTTCGTGAACAAGAACGGCGACCGGTTCGTGCGCGAGGAGGACAAGGGCAACCTCGGCGGCTACAGCTTCTACGACATGGCCTACGTGCAGCCCGAAAAGAAGGTCTACTGCGTCTTTGACGACGCCACGGCGAAGAAGTACCACTGGGACACCTCCTACCCGACCTGCGAGAAGGGCTTCGCCTTCGACGCGCCGACGCTCGAGGAGCTCGCCGCGAAGCTCGGCACGAAGAACCTCCCGGCCACGGTCGCGCGCTACAACGGCTTTGTCGACAAGAAGCAGGACGACGACTTCCAGAAGCCCGCCGCGCTCATGAGAAAGAAGATCGAGAAGGGGCCGTTCCACGCCGTGCAGGTGGTGCTGTTCGTGCATAACCTCACCGGCGGCCTGCGCATCAACGAGAACGCCCAGGTGATCGACATCTTCGGGCGCGTGATCCCGGGCCTCTACGCTGCGGGCGAAACCGCGGGCGGCCTCTACGTGGGCAACGGCATGCCCCGCGGCATCCTGCCGGGGCGCTTTGCGGGCGAGCACGCCATGAAGTCCTGAAACGGCTGAAGAACCAAAGAACCAAAGAACCTAAGAAGTCTCTCTCCACCCGGGCCGCCGGTCCCTTTTCGAGGCGGCCGCGGCCCGGGATCTTTTTTTAGAAGAAGAGACAGAAAGAAAAAAGGAAGACCCCGCCATGAACAGACTGATGCTTGGATCGCTTGCCGCGGCCCTCGCCCTCGGGCTCGCCTTCTCGGGCCCGGGACTCGCCGCGCCGGCCATGAAGAAGGCCGACTGCCTGCAGTGCCACGGCCCGATCGAGAAACTCACGGCGCTGCCGCCGATGTACGAGACCGACTCCGGGAAGATCAACCCGCACAAATACGTGCCGCACGACAGCCGCGACCTCGCAAAGTTCCCCGAGTGCACGACCTGCCACACGCCGCACACGATGCCCCCACCCAAGGGCTTCAAGGACAAGAACGCGAACGTAGAATACTGCTACAGCTGCCACCACAACTACACGTTCCAGAAGTGCAGCGGCTGCCATAAGTAAGCCCCCCGGGGGCCGCGCGGTCCCAAGGCGCCCTCCCGGCCTCTTCAAACCTGACTCCAGGCGCAACGGTCACGACATGACGCGGGAAGACAAAGCAAAGGGCGGCCGCAGCGCGGCCGCGGTTCTGCCGGCCGCCGCAATGGCGGTCTGCGCCGCGGCGGCC
The DNA here is from genome assembly GCF_022809315.2 of Mesosutterella faecium. Lineage (NCBI taxonomy): Bacteria > Pseudomonadati > Pseudomonadota > Betaproteobacteria > Burkholderiales > Sutterellaceae > Mesosutterella > Mesosutterella faecium. Next base: position 2,251,710 of record NZ_JAKZJU020000001.1, read on the forward strand.
GCCGCCGTCCTCTTCTTCACCTCGGGCGACGCCCCGGGAAACGAAGAGCGCGCCTCCTACCCCAGCGCCGCCGCGGCCCACGTCGAGCCCGGCTCGCCCGTGGTGAGGATGGGCCTCATCGACTTCAGCTATTCATCCACCAACTCCCGCGAAATCGACCGGACGCTCGAAGTGATCCGGCGCGCGGTCGCGCCGTTAAAGCTCGAGGCGGTGCGCTACCGCGCCGAGGACCTCGACCGCGAGGTGAAAGCTGGCCGCATCGATTTCTTCGTCGCGAGCTCGGGCTTTTACTGGCGCATGATCCCCTACGGGGCCCGGGGGCTCGCCACGCTTGTGAATCCCTCCCGCCCCGACCCCAACCACAGCAGCGGCGCCTCCTTCATCGTGCCCGCCTCCTCGCCCGCGCGCACCATCGAGGACCTGCGCGGCCTGCGGCTTGCCGCGAGCTACCCCACGGCCTTCATGGGCTACCGGATCTCGATGGCGGATCTGGTCGAGCGCGGCTACGACTGGGAGCATTTCTTCCGCTCGGTCTCCTTCACCGGAACGCCCTACGTGCACGGGCTCATGCACAAGATCATCGCGGGCGAGTCGGACGTCACCATCATCCCCTCCTGCACCTGGGAGGAGATGACCCCGAAGGAGCGCTCGGGCTTCAGGCTCGTGGGCGTGCGGGAGAACACCGGCATGGAGTGCCTGTCGACCACGCGGGCCTACCCCGGGCACACGCTCGCGGTGATGAACGGCGTGAAGCCCGCGGTCGCCGCCCGGGTCGCCTCCGCGGTCCTCACGATGAAAAGCGTCGGGGGGAGCGAGGCCTGGAGCATCGCCACCGACTTCACCGCCGTGGACCAGGCCTACCGGGACCTCCGGATCGGGCCCTACGCGTATCTGAGGGAGCCGACGCTGCGGCGCTGGCTGAGGCAGTACCGCTCGGCGGTCCTCTTCGCGCTCATGCTGGTGGCGGGGCTTGCCTTCCACGCCTGGCGCTCCGACGAGCTCGTGCGGCGCCGCACCGCGCAGCTGCGCTCCGAGGAGGCCGCCCGGGAGCAGGCCTCCCGGGCGCTCGAGGAGCTCAACCAGCGCATGGAGCGCATGCACAAGGCAAACGTCGTGGGGCAGCTCTCGAGCATGATCTCCCACGAGCTCGCGCAGCCGCTTGCCGCCATCCGCTACTACTGCGAGGGCGAGCGCGAGCTGCTCCGGAATCCGCAGGAGAAGGCCCCGGCGCTTAGGACCTGCAACGAGCGCATCAGCTCGCAGGCCGACCGCGCGATCGCGATCGTGGAAAAGGTGAGAAGCTACGCCCGGTCCGAGGCGACCCGGGAGGAGCGCGTGGACCTCGCCCGCACGCTCTCCCAGGTGCTCACGGAACTGCGCGTGAAGGGGATCGGGAAGGTCGAAGTCTCGCGCTCGATTCCCGAAAAGCTCCCCGTGCGGGGCGATCCCCTGGAGCTCGAGCTCCTCTTCTGGAACCTCCTCAAGAACGCGACCGAGGCGGCGCTGCGCTCCGACGAGCCCCGGATTCGGATCGAAGCGGCCGCCTCGGTGGGCCGCGCGGAGATCGTGATTGAAAACTCGGGGCCGCAGATGACGGACGAGGACATGGAGCGGCTTGCCTCGCCCCTCTCCAGCACGCGAAGGGGCGGGCTCGGGCTCGGGGTCGCGATCGCCCGCTCGATTGCGGAATCCTCGGGCGGCGGGCTTGAATTCGCGCGCCGCCCGGCGGGGGGCCTCACGGCCCTCGTGCGGCTGCCGGCCTGGGAGGACGGGGGCGCGGATCCGGACGGGAAAAAGGAGAAGGCATGAAGGAAGAAGACAGGCAGCGCGTGCTCGTGCGCATTGTGGACGACGACCCGGACGTGCGGGAGGCCGAGTCCTTCATGCTCGACTGCAAGGGCTGGAAGACCCGCTGCTACGACTCGGCCCGGGCCTTTCTCGTGGGCGACGCCTCAAGCGTCCCGGGCTGCCTCGTGCTCGACATCCGGATGCCGGGCATGAGCGGTATCGAGCTGCAGGCCGAGATGCGGCGCCGCGGCTACACGCTCCCCATCATCTTCCTCACCGGGCACGCCGACGTCGACTCCGCTGTGAAGACCCTGCGGCGCGGGGCGGCCGACTTCCTGCAAAAGCCTGTGGAAAACGAGCGGCTCCTCGAGTCGATCGAGCGCTGCTGCGACCTGTCGCTTGCGGCCTCGCGCGGGGAGCTCACGGGCGAGGAGGCCGCGCGGGCGCTCTCCGAAATGAGCGCGCGCGAAGCGCAGGTCTCGGGCCTCATCGCCCAGGGCGTGAGCAACCGCGAGATCGCCTCGCGCCTGGGCCTTTCGGAGCGGACCGTGCAGGGCCACAGGAACAACATCTACAGGCGGCTTCGCGTGCACAACGAGGACGGTTTCCTCGAGTGCCTCAGGCGCGCGGCGGACTGGAAGCGGGACAACGGGCTCGATTAGCCTGCGGCCTGCCGGCCGCTAGCCGATAAAGCGCTCGATCTGGCGCTCTGTGGCCTGCGGAAGGAGCTTGGCGAGCCAGGAGCCGATGCGCTCCTTCGATTCTTCAGGCGTGCGCTCCGCGCGAAGAGCCGCGGGCCCGAAAAAGCTCTCCGGGGTGGTGAGGCGCGAGAGCCCCCAGCCGTAGGGCCGGCCGTTCCTGTCGTGCGCCATCTCGAAGTCCGCGGTCACGATCCAGCAGCCTTTCTGCAGCCGCGTGAGCGCGGTCTCAAAGCTTTCCGCACGGGGGGCGTCCGCCGCCGCGCCCCCTTCTTCCAGCGCGGCCTCAAGCCGCGCGAGCTTGCCCGCGCCAGGATCTGGCGCCGCAAGGGATTCCTTCTTCCCTCTGCGGCGCGAGTAGCCGGAGAGCGCCCTCAATTCTTTCAAAAGGAGCGAGTCCTCGCCCCGCAGCGTCTCGAGGATCCGCCGCTCGGAGGCAGAAAGCGGCCAGCGGCTTCTCCTGTAGTTGAGAAAGTCCGGGAACCACCGCTCGCTCACGAACCCCATGCCGCGGAAGAACTTCGCGTAGGCGAAGTTCCCAAGCGAGATGATCCTCCCCTTCCAGTCCCAGACCGGCCACTGCCAGCGCCCGTCGCCGTACTCAACGTACCAGAGGTCGGGCGGGCAGGCCTCTTCGAGCGAAAAGCCCTCGATGTCGTTTTTGAAAAAAGGAAGGAACCCGTCGCGCCGGATGAGGCCGACGATGTCCTCCGCGCTTCGCACCAGCTTCTTTTTCCCGGCCGCAGGCATCGCTTCGCCCCTCCCTTCCCTGTCTTCTTTTCCTGACGCGAAGCCCCCGTCCGGCATACCCGGGCGGGGGCTTGTCCCCTGGAAGGTCAGTTTAATGCCGCCCCGGGGGAGGGAAGAGGCCCCCGGAGAGTCCCTCGGATCCTCACCAGGTCGCGAGATAGGTGATCACGAGCGCGTTGATGAAGTCGATCAGGAAGGCGCCCACGATGCTCACGATGAGCCAGGCCTTGGGGCTCTGGCCGTACTTCTCGCCCACGGCCTGCATGTTGGCCAGGCCGTTTACCGTCGCGCCCATCGAAAAGCCGATCCCGCCCACGGTGAGCATCACCGCGTCGTAGGAGCGCCCGAAGAGCGTGAACATCACAAGCCACGCGTAAAGCAGCATGAGAAGCGTCTGGCCGGCGAGGATCACGAGCATCGGGACCGCGAGGTGCACGAGCTCGTAGAGCTTGAGCGAGTTGATCGCCATCGTGACGAAAAGCACGAGGCTGATGTCGGCCACGGCGTCGAGCCCCTTGCCCTGGACGCGGTAGAGGCCCGTGAAGTCGCCCACGTTTCGGACGATGGCGGCGACAATCATCGAGCCGATGTAGGCGGGCAGCGTGACGAACTGCCCGAGGTAGCTCGAGACGATGGCGCCGAGCGCGACGCAGACCGCCACGATGCCGCCCGCGCGCATGAGCTGCTCGGTGAAGGTGGGCTCCTTCGCGGCCGACCCAGGCGCAAGCCCGGTTTCCATCTCCTTGGGCAGGTGCAGCTGCGGCTCGGGCTTGTCCACCTCCTTCGGAGTCTTCACCTTGTAGCGGCGGATCGCCCACTCGCCGAAGGGCCCGCCGATCAGCAGCGCCGCCACCATGCCGAAGGTAGCCGAGGTGATGCCGACCGCGGTGCCGCCGGTGACGCCGTAGGTCTGCTCGAAGTACGGCCCGAAGGCCGCGGCCGTGCCGAGGCCGCCCATCATGGACACCGACCCGGAGAGGATGCCGTAGTGGGGGTCAAGGCCCATCAGTTCCGAAAGCCCCATGCCGAGGAAGTTCTGCAGCACGCAGAGCACCGACACCGCCACGAGAAAGCCCACCAGCATCCGCCCGCCCTGCGTGATGAGCTTCACGCTCGCCATGAGGCCCACGGTCGTGTAGAAGGCGAGCATGAGCAGCGTCTGCAGCGACGAGTCGAAGTGCACCTTGAGGACCCCGCAGCCCTCGAGCACCGAGAGGATGAGGGCGAAGGTCATGCCGCCCACCACGGGGCTCGGGATCGCGTATTTCTCGAGAACCGGGATCTTTTTCTTCGCCCAGACGCCGAAATAGTAGGTGATGACGGCAAGCGCCACGGCCTGGATGGCGCTCACGTTGATAAGAAGGGTTCCTGCCTTGACTGTGTAATCCATTTTGACTTCGTGTTCTCTGTGATACCTGCGGCACCGCGGCGGCGCGCGTGAGACGTAAGGTTACTCGTTTTTGCGGATAACACAAACAGCAATTTACCTGTAACAACTGGTGCCTTAACCCTTTTGAATGCTCTTTTCTCTTTGGATTTTCAGAGGCTTGAAGAGAAATCCGCCGGAAGGAACAGTCCCTGGAAAAGAACTTTTGGGGAATTTTCGGTGTTCGGGCGCGGTGACGTTTATAAAAAGGAGAAAATCCCGGGCGCAGGAGACAGCGCCAGGCGCAGCTTCAGATAGTCGGTCGCCGCAGGCGAGCCGAGGCCTTCCATTTGAGACGGACAGCCTGAATTCAGCGGATTTCACGTAAAAAAGGGGCCGGGCCCCTGAAGGCCTGGGGTTTCTCCAAAAGCCTCTTCAGGCTGCCGGCGGACTTTTCCTGGGATGAGACAGGCGCCTTTCAGCGCTTTTCCGGCCCCCGGCCCGGGTCCTTCCCGCAGCCGCAGCAGCCGCCGCAGGATCCGCCCCCGCAGCCGCATCCACAGCCGCAGCCTCCGCGCTTTCTCCTGCGGATGATGGAAACAAGGGCTGCGGCGACGGCCGCCGCAAGCAGCGCCCCGAGGATGTAGTCAGCCATAGCTTTCTCCTTTTTTGTTCACGAGAGGCCCGCGAGCCGCCCGATGCCGTAAATCAGGAAGGCCGCCGCCCAGGCGACCGCGCACTGGAAAAAGACGAGCTCGACCGCGCTCCTGCCCCCCAGCTCGCGCTTTACCGAGGCGATCGCCGCGATGCAGGGCGTGTAAAGGAGGCAGAAGACGAGAAGCGAAAAGGCGGCGAGCGGCGTCAGGGACGCGCGAAGCGCCGGGACGCTCCCGTAAAGCACCGACAGGGTCGAGACCACGCTTTCCTTCGCGAGGAACCCCGAAATGAGGGACGTGGAGACGCGCCAGTCGCCGATCCCGAGCGGCGCGAAGATCGGAGCGATCGCGCCCGCCGCCGAGGCGAGGATGCTGTCCTCGGAGTTCTGCACCATGTTGAGCGTGAAGTCGAAGCTCTGCAGGAACCAGACTACGATCGTGCCCACGAAGATCACCGTGAAGGCCCTCTGCAGGAAGTCCTTCGCCTTGTCCCACATGAGCCGCAGCGTGTTCTGCAGGCCGGGGAGCCGGTAGTTGGGCAGTTCCATCACGAAAGGCACCGCCTCGCCCTCGGCCCGGAAGCGCTTCGAGGCGAGCGCGACGAGGATTCCGGTCATGATCCCGATCAGGTAGAGCGAGACCATCACAAGCCCCCCGTGCTTCGGGAAAAAGGCCGCGGTGAAGAAGGCGTAGATCGGCATCTTGGCCGAGCAGCTCATGAAGGGCGTGAGGAGGATCGTGAAGCGCCGGTCGCGCTCGGAAGGCAGCGTCCGGGTCGACATCACCGCGGGCACCGTGCAGCCAAAACCGATCAGCAGCGGCACGATGCTGCGGCCCGAAAGGCCGATTTTCCGCAGGAGCTTGTCCATCACGAAGGCGACCCGCGCCATGTAGCCGCTGTCTTCCAGCATGGACAGGAAGAAAAAGAGCACGACGATGATCGGGATGAAGCTCACGACGCTGCCCACGCCGTTCATGACCGCGTCGACCACGAGCGACTTCATCGCCTCGTTCACGCCCGAGGCCTCGAGCGCCTCGGAGGCCCGGTCGGTCAGCCATTCGATCCCCGCGGCGAGCTCGTCCTGCAGGAACGCCCCCACCACGCTGAAGGTGAGCCAGAAGACCACCGCCATGATTGCGACGAAGGCCGGGATCGCGGTGAAGCGCCCGGTGAGGATCCGGTCGATCCTCTGGCTTCTCTCGTGCTCGCGGCTGCGGCGCGGCTTCACCACCGTGCGGGCGCAGAGCCTGCGGATGAAGAGAAAGCGCATGTCGGCCATGGCCGCGGCACGGTCGAGCCCCCGCTCGGCCTCCATCTGCTGCACGATGTGCCCGATCATGTCCTTTTCGTTTGGCTCGAGCTTTAAGTCCCGCTCGACGATCGGGTCGCCCTCGATCAGCTTGCCCGCGGCGAAGCGCACCGGGATGCCCGCGGCCCTCGCGTGGTCCTCGACCAGGTGCATGATGCCGTGGATGCAGCGGTGCACGGCCCCGCCGTGGTCGTCGCGGCCGCAGAAGTCCGTGCGGCCCGGCAGCTCGTGGTAGCGCGCGATGTGCACCGCGTGCCGCACGAGCTCGTCGACGCCCTGGTTCTTCTTCGCGGAGATCGGCACCACCGGGATCTGCAGGATCGACTCCATCTCGTTGATGTGGATCGTGCCGCCGTTGCCCTCCATCTCGTCCATCATGTTGAGGGCGAGCACCACCGGGACCCCGAGCTCCATGAGCTGCATGGTGAGGTAGAGGTTGCGCTCGATGTTGGTCGCGTCGACGATGTTGATGATCGCCGAGGGCTTCTCGCGCAGGATGAACTCCCGGGAGATGATCTCCTCGCTCGTGTAGGGCGAGAGCGAATAAATGCCCGGCAGGTCCGTCACCTCGAGCTCGGGGTGCCCCTTGATGAAGCCGCTCTTCCTGTCGACCGTGACGCCGGGAAAGTTGCCGACGTGCTGGTTCGAGCCCGTGAGCTGGTTAAAGAGCGTGGTCTTGCCGCAGTTCTGGTTCCCCACGAGCGCGAAGGTGAGCTTTCCCTCGATGGGGCTCGCGTGCTCCTCCTCGTAGTTCTCCTGGAAGCTGCGCTCTTCGCCGAGCGCCGGGTGCGGCACAAGGCTCAGGTCCTCGTCGTCGGCGGCCTCCTGCGCGGCCCGCGGCTCGTCCCGGACCCCCTCGATGCCGATCTTCTCGGCGTCTGCCACCCGGAGCGTGAGCGAGTAGCCCTGCACGAGCAGCTCCATCGGGTCGCCCATCGGGGCGTACTTGACCAGAACCACCTCGACGCCCGGGATGAGGCCCATGTCGAGGAAGTGCTGCCGCAGCGCCCCCTCGCCCCCCACCGTCGTCACCGTCGCGGCCTTGCCGACAGGCAGTTCGCGTAAATTCATCGGCAGATCTCCTTGACGCCCCCGGGCCTGGGACTTTGCTTTGTTTTTAACCGGCCCGAAAAACTGCAGCTTCCCCTCCGCCTGCCGCGGCGGAGGGCCGCATTGTAGTCCCTTCGGGGCCGCGCGCGGGCGCGGCCTTCGGAAGGGCGCCCTCAGCCCAGGTGCCGCAGCACGAAGGCCGTCATCACGCGCGGCCCCATCGGCAGCAGCGTGTCGTCAAAGTGCATGTTCCGGTCGTGCAGCCCCGGGACGGCGCCCACGCCGATGCCGAGGTAGCCCGTCCGGATCGAGGGCTTGTGCGACTTGAAAAAGAAGAAGTCCTCGCTGCCGCCCCCGCAGTCGGGCGCAAGGGCCTCGGGCCCGAGCGCGCTGCGGATGCAGTCCTCGAGCTCGGCGTGAATCTCCGGGTCGTATTCGGCGGCCGGGCCGACGCTGCCCAGCTCCACCTCGGCCTTCGCCCCCACGGAGGAGGCCGCGCCCTGCACCGCTCTTTCGAATTTATCGAGCAGCTCCTTCATCACGGCGTTCTCGCGCGCCCGGATGTCGAACTGCATCGTGCACAGCGGCGGCACCACGTTCATCGGCCCCTCGACCCGGATGCGGCTCGGGACCACGGTCCAGTGGCTGTCGGGCGTGAGGTGGATCGCGTTCACGGCGAAGACCGCGGCGGCCGCGGCCTCGATCGCGTTCACCCCGAGCTGGGGGCGCGAGCCGTGGGCGATGCGGCCGAGAAACCGCACGACCGGGAAGGCGAAGGCGTTGTAGGTGACGCCCGCGCAGACCTTTCCGGGCGGCAGGTCCTGGATCGGGCGGATGTGGGCCCCGAGGGCGATGTCCACGTCGTCGACCACCCCCTCCCTGATCATCCGCAGCGCCCCGGTGAGCAGCTCCTCGGCGGGCTGGAAGAGGATCTTGAGCGTGCCGCGGCGGATCCTTCCCGCAAGCCTCGAGGCGGTCTCGAGCATCATCGCCATGTGCGCGTCGTGCCCGCAGGCGTGGACCGCGACGGTCCGGCCGTCCTCCGTGAAGGGCAGCGCGTCCATGTCGCTGCGAAGCAGCAGCACGGGCCCGGGCTCCCGGCCCCGGATCACAGCAAGCACCCCGTTCGTGTCCCCGATCCTCGAGGCCTCGATCCCCAGGGCGCGAAGCTTCGCGAGCACGAAATCGGCCGTCCGCGCGACGTCAAACCCGAGCTCGGCCATCGGATGCAGCTCCCGGCGAAGTTCGGTCGAATTGTAAATTTCAGGCATGAAGCACCTCCTTTTTTGCCCGCATTTCCCGCATCTCCCGCATTTCCCTTAAGGCCGGCCGCCTCGCCGCCCTCCTTCAGGCTTTCCGCAGCACGCTGCGGTCGATCAGGCTCCCGTCGGGCAGCCGGGAAGCGAGCTCGAGCGACGAAGCGTCCGCCCGGAGCACCAGATAATTGTCCGTCTCGGGCTGGGGCGCCACGAATTCGTCGAGCGGGCTGTCGATCCAGAAGTCGTTGTACCGGATGTTGCCCGCCACGCCGCTCACGACGTAAAGGGGGCCGGATGCGTCGCGCCGGAAGCCGCGGACATGGCCCCTGCGGCGGTAGGTGTGCAGGTGGGCGGTGACGACGAGATCCACCCCGGCCTCGTCAAAGAGCGGCATCAGCTCGCGCCCGGCCTCGGAAAAGGGGCCCCTCGGCTTTCTGCCCCGGATGCTGTTCGCAACGGCGCTGCGGTGCATGAGCACGACCTTCCAGGGCTGGGACGTCTTCGAGGCCTCCCGGAACCAGCGCTTCATTTCGGGCAGCAGCCCGGGCCTGAAGCTGTCGGACTCGGGCCACTCGGTGTTCACCACCAGAAAGCGCACGGGGCCCGAGTCGAAGGCGTAGTACCAGCGCTGCCAGTCCGCGCTCCCGTTCTCAGGCGGCGCGAAGGCCGCGAGGAAGTTCTCCGGCATCCCGATCCGGGCGTTCTGGTCGTAGGTGTCGTGGTTGCCCATCACGGGGGCGGCGGGCACGCGCTCGATCCCGCCCTTCACGGCCGCGAACCAGTCGTACCAGTGCTCAAGCCACGCGCCGCAGTCGACGAGGTCGCCCATGTGGGCCGTGAAGTCGGCCTGCGGCTCGCGCCTGAGGGCCTCCTGGTAGAGCTGCCTCCAGGTCTCGTAGCGGTCGGTCGACTGCGAGTCCGGAAAGAGAAGCGCCGTGGTGGCGCCGCGCCCGGCCGTGCGAAAGGGCGTCCAGTCCCCGAGGACCCCGGGGATGCGGTAGGCGTAGGAGCCCCCGGGCTGCAGGCCCTCGAGCCTCACCTCGTTCAGGTGAAAGAGCGTCTCGCCCGAGCGGTGTTCGGCCCGGACGGGCTCGAAGGTCCGAACCGACCCGTCCGGCCCCCGGAGCTCGAGCCCCGCGCTCTTTTTCCCCTCCCACATCACCGTGCGGGAGGCCGAATTGTCGGCCCCGACCACAAGCCTCACGCGGGGCCCGCCCGGGGCGGCCTGCTCTTCTTTCCTGCGGACCATATAGACGGCGGCGCCGGCTGCCGCGGCCGCGGCGGCCGTGCCGGCCCCGGCCAGCAGAGTGCGGCGGGACAGTGCCATGCGCGCTTCTCCTTTTCTTTTTCTCTTTGGAAACCGTGAGAAAAAAGGGCGCCCGGGCGCCCTTTTCTCACCGCTGCTTCTATTTTAGGCGACCGCGGGTGAGGCCCGGAGCCGCCGGGAGGGAATTCAGGAGCCCGCCATGAAGGTGCGGATCCCGGAGCCCACGAACTGCACGCCGATGCACACCAGCAGGAACCCCATGATCTTCGAGAGCACCTGCGTGCCCGAGGGCCCCAGCGCCCGCGCGCAGAAGTCCGAGGAGCGCATCACGATCCAGACGATGAGCGCGGTCACGGCGATCGCGGCGGTGATCACGGCAAAGGCCGCGGCCTTGCCCGGCCAGTCGGAGACTTCGGCGATCTGCGTGGAAAAGCCGATCACCACGGCGATCGTGCCCGGGCCCGAGATCCCAGGCATTGCAAGCGGAAAGAACGAGTAGTCGTCCTTCGTGCGGCTCACCGGAGGAGCCTTGTTGGGCGAGGCCCCGCCAAAGAGCATCTGCTGGCCGATCAGGGCGACCACGATGCCGCCCGCGATGCGCATCGCGCCGTAGGAGATCCCGAAGACGGTGAGCAGGAGGTTGCCGGCGATCAGGCTCACCACCATGATGAGGAAGGCGTAGATCGCGGCCCACTTCGCCTGCTCGACGCGCCTCTGCGCGGGCATCCCCTCGGTGAGGCTGATGAAAAGAGGAATCTTGGAGACCGGGTTCGTGATCACGATGAGCGAAATCAGCGCCCCGAAGAAAAACTGAAAATGCAGTGCCTGCGGCATGACTCTTGCCTCTGCGGTTTGCGAAGGCTCAAATCATCCTCTTTTTGCATAACAAAATCAAACAGTGAAATGTTGTTTTTAATACAAATTATTTTTGTATTAAATCACTTCCACGTGAGCTTCTCGCCCAAGGCGCGGACTTCCTCGCGCCGAAAGCACCCGAGGATGTGGTCGTTCACGAGGCCGGTGGCCTGCAGGTGGGAGTAGAGGATGGTGGTGCCGAGAAACCGGAAGCCCAGCTTTTTCATGTCGCGCGCGAGCCGGTCGGAGAGCGGGCTGTTGGGAGGAAGCTCCTTGTCCGAGGCGATCTCGTGCTGGAGGGGCCGCCCGTCCACGTAGTCCCAGATCCAGCGCGAAAAGGAGCCGTGCCGCGCGGCCACCTCGAGGAAGGCCCGGGCGTTTGTGACCGCGCTTTCAATCTTGAGGCGGTTGCGGATGATCCGGCGGTCGGCCATGAGCCGCCCGATGTCGGCCTCGGTGAAGGCGGCGACCCGCGCGGGGTCGAACCCGGCAAAGCACGCCCGGTAGCCCTCGCGGCGCTTGAGGATCGTGCTCCAGGACAGCCCCGCCTGGGCCGACTCGAGCACCAGAAACTCGAACTGCCCGCGGTCGTCGGTGCGCGGCACGCCCCATTCCTCGTCGTGGTAGCGGACCATGAGGTCCGACCCCCGGGCCCAGCCGCAGCGCGGCTTTTCAATCGGATCCATTTTTTTCCTCGGTCGCCTGAAGGTGAAAACAGCCTTCCGATCTTAGCCGAACCGGGCGGGGGCCGAGCGAAAAAGTCGGGACGCCGTCCGGCCGCGCGCCGGCTAAAATGTCTCCCGCTTTTGGAAGGCGGGCCGCCCCTCGCGGGCCTTCGCCCTCAGCGGCCCGCCCGCGCATGATTGAACAGGAGTTTGCCATGAAGCGTCGCTTTTTCCTCGCGGCCGCAGCCGCCGCTCCCCTCCTTCTCGCGGGATGCGTTCCCCCGCCGCCGCACGGCGGCCGCCCCGGCGAGCACGGCTCTGAGGTGCGCCCCCTGCCCGCCGACGGCCGGCGCACCGGCCCCGCGCCGCGCCCGGAAGAGCACGGGAAACAGGCTCCGGGAAGAGCCCCGAACACGCCTGACCGGAATCCGGGGAAGGCTCCGAACACGCCCGACCGGAACCAGGGCAGGGCGCCGGGCACGGCTGACCGCAGCCCGAACGGAAGCAGCCGCGACCCGAAGAAGGACGGCCGCGTTCCGCAGGACGACAGCCGCAGCCGTCCCTGAAGGTGAGCACATCTGAAGGCTCCTCCCCGGAAGGGAAAAATCAGATAATCGGTTCTGTGTCCTTCTTTTTTTCCTTCCCCGCCTTCAGCGCCACATCATGATGAAGTCAATCCTCCGGGTTTTAGCCGGGGCCTGCCTCGCCCTCACCCTCGCCGGCTGCAATGTCTTTGCGGTCAACGGGGCGGCGGGCGCCTCGGGCACCATCCACTTCCTCGCCCCGGCGGGCGGCGCGCCCGCCGCGGGGGCCTCCAGATGAAGCCGACAAGGCGCGCCCTGCTTTTAGGAAGCGCGGCAGCGGCCGCCGCGGCAGCGGCCGCAGGCGGCGCTTCGGTCTACCGGCGCGGCACGCCCGCGATAACCCCGGAGCGCCGGGCTCGGATCGAGGCCTCGCCCCACTACCAGGGCGGCGAGTTCCGCCCGGTCGTGCCCCACACGCCGCTGCGGGCGGGCCCGGACGTCTGGAAGAAGCTCCTTTTCCCGAAGCCCGGCTACGGGCAGCCGCTCAATCCGCTCCCCGCGGTGAAGACCGACCTGAAGAGCCTGCCGCGCGGCCGGGACCTCCTCGTCTGGTTCGGGCACTCGAGCTTTTACCTGCAGCTCTCCGGCCACCGCATCCTGATCGACCCGGTCTTCTCGCGCTACGCCTCGCCCGTGCCCTTCGTCTGCCGCGCCTTCCGGGGCACGGAGATCTACTCGGCCCGCGACCTCCCCGACGAGATCGACGTGCTCGCGCTCACGCACGACCACTGGGACCATCTCGACTACGAGCTCACCCGCGAGATCGAGCCGCGGGTGCGCCGCGTCGTGACGGGCCTGGGCTGCGGGGGCTACTACGAGGCCTGGGGCTATCCGCCCTCGAAGATCAGCGAGGAGGACTGGGACACGGAGGTGAAAATCGACCCGCAGCTTTCCGTCTGGGTGCTGCCGACGAGACACTTCTCGGGGCGGCTGCTCGAGAGGAACCAGACCCAGTACGTGAGCTTTGCCTTCACCACGCCGGAGCGCCGGGTCTTCGCAAGCGGCGACGGGGGCTACGACTCGAGGTTCTCCGATTTCGCGTGCCGCTTCGGGGGCTTTGACCTCGCGATCATTGAAAACGGGCAGTACAACCCCGGCTGGCACTCGGTGCACATGCTGCCCGAGGAGTCCGCGCGGGCGGCCGAGGAGGTGGGCGCAAAGGAAGTCGTGCCCTGCCACAACTCGAAGTACTGCCTCTCGCCCAGCCCCTGGAAGGAGCCGCTCGAGCGCTTTGAGGCAGAAAGCCGCGGCCGGCCCTACCGGCTTCTCACGCCGCGCATCGGCGAGGTCGTCGAAATCGGCGCGGGCCGCAGCTTCCCCGCCTGGTGGAAGAGCGCGCTCTAGAAGCGGGCTCCCCGCGCGGCCTCCCCCTCACTCTTTTTCAGCCTGCCAGGACTCGCAGGGCCCGATCTGCGACTCGCCGCAGATCGGGATCGTGCGGCCGCGCCGGGGGGCGGCGGCGCCGCCCGAGCCCGCGGCCTGGCCCGGGGCCGGGCGCTGCCCCGTGCGCTCGAAGAACGCGTTCGAGTCGCCCCAGGAGTCCCAGCCCACTTCGTCGCCCGCCCAGCGCACCCGCGCGGTGAGGCAGTTCGCGCACTGCGCGGAGGTGTCCTCCACGCAGGGCTTGCCGTCGTAGAGCTGGTAGCTGGGCCGGAACCGGGGCAGCGTCACAATCGGCATCAGCACGTTCGCCCCCGCGCGCAGCCCGAGCTCGCGCCCGTGGCGGTTGAGGCCCTGCAGCGCCGTGGTGGCGGCGATGTTCGCCTCCGGCATGAGAAGCCTCGCGGCCGCGATCATGTTGAGCCCGAGCTCGAAGCGCCGGGCGCGGTGAGCGTCGGTGTCGAGCCCCGCCTTGAGCACGGCCTGCCCCATCGGCGTGTCGTGCGCGACGATGTAGGGCCCCATGCCGATCATGTCGATTTTCATGTCCCGGAAGTAAAGGAGGTCGTCGGCGAGCATCTCCTCGCTCTGGCCCGGCAGCCCGATCATCACCCCGGTGCCCACCTGGTAGCCCGCGCGCCTCAAGGCAAGCAGGCACTCGTGCCGCACCTGCCAGAGGTGGCGGCCGTCGTCGGGGTGCATCGTCGCGTAGAAGGCGGGGCTGCTCTCCTCGATCCGAAGGAGATAGCGGTGGGCGCCGGAGGCGAACCACCGGCGGTAGGTCTCCTCGGTCTGCTCGCCCACGCAGAGCGTAATCCCCAGCCTGCCGCCCGTGACGCGCTTGATGCCGCGCACCGCCTCGTCCACGAAGTCGATGAACTTCGGGTCCGTGCGCTCGCCCGACTGCAGCACGACCGAGCCGTAGCGGTGCCCGCAGACCCACTTCGCCTGCTCGAGGATCTCCTCGAGCGTCGACTCAAAGCGCCGAACGCCGCGGCTGCCCTTCCGGATGCCGCAGTAGAGGCAGTTCTTCACGCAGATGTTGGAGAACTCGATGAGGCCGCGGTAGTAGTCGACGCGCCCGACGCGGCGCGCCTTCACCTCGTAGGCCGCCCGGTAAAGCGCCTCGCGCTCGGCCGGGTCCTGAAGCCCGATGAGGCGCGCGAGATCGGCGCGGCTGAAGCTCTCCTGCCCGAGGAGCTCTGTGAGCGGCTTCATCGGCGCTCCCCGCGCTCAAGCCTGCGCTGCCGCTCGGAGCGCCAGGCCTCGAGCGCCTCCGGGAAGGGCGAGAGCGTTCTCTCCAGCACGCCCTGCAGGTACGAGATCGCGACCCCGTAGTTCGTCATCGGCACGCCCTGGCTCTCGCACTCGCGCAGCCTCGCGAGCATGTGCCGGCGCGTCACCATGCAGCCCCCGCACTGGATCACGACCCGGTAGGGCTTGAGCTCCAGCGGGAAGTCCTTCGAGACGGCGATCGTGATGTCGAGCGGCCCGCCCGTCTTCTGCATGAGCCACTTCGGGATCTTCACGCGCCCGATGTCCTCGCCCTGCGGGTTGTGGCTGCAGGTCTCGCAGATGAGCACCTTGTCGCCGGGCCTGAGCTCGGGCAGCTCCGCGGCGCCCGCCGAGAGCTTCTCGAGGTCGCTCTTAGACCTCGCCATGAGGATGGAAAACGTGGTGAGCGGGATCTCGGGCGGCACCTGCTCGGCCACCTGCTTTACGGCCTGGGAGTCGGTGATCACCACGGCGGGCGGCACCTTCATTTCGGAAATCGCCTGCGCCACATGGTCCTCGCGGACCACGAGGCAGCCCCGCCCCTCGTCCATGAGCTCGCGAATCGCCTGCACCTGCGGCGGGATGAGGCGGCCCTTGGGGGCGCCGAAGTCGATCGGCACCACGAGGATCGCGGTCCGGCCCTCGGGGACGAGCCCCTCGGTGAGCGGCCGGTCGGGCTCCCAGCCCGCCTCGACCGTCTTCACGATCGCCGCGCGCAGCTCCTCAAGCCCCGTGCCCTTCAAGGCCGAGACGAGCACGATCGGGTAGCCGAACCCGTGCAGCGACTCGCGCAGCGCGGCCTCGGACGCCCCCCGGGAGCGGTCGGCCTTGTTGAGCACGATCACCGCAGGCGTGCCCTGGGCCTTGAGCTTCCAGAGGATCAGCCGGTCGGAGTCCAGGAGCTCGCCGCCCGCGTCGATCACGAGCAGCGCGAGATCCATCCAGGACAGCACCGACAGGGAGCGGGCGACGCGCTCGCGCCCGAGCTCGCCCACGTCGTCGAGGCCCGCCGTGTCGATGAAGACCACCGGGCCGATCGGGTGCAGCTCGCAGGCCTTCTCGACCGGGTCCGTGGTCGTGCCGGGAATGTCGGAGACAATTGAGAGGTTCTGGCCGGTGAGCCGGTTGATGAGAGAGGATTTGCCTGCGTTTCTGCGGCCGAAGATGCCGATGTGGATGCGCAGGGCCTTCTGGACTTCGAGTTTGATGGGAACGCTGTTCATCGCTGTTTTTGTTCGAAAGAAAATGGCGGCCCGCCCGAGGGAGGCGGAGCACGGGCCATTCATGAGGGAAACACCGGGCGTCCGGTTTTGCGGACGGGCGGTTTTCCCCGGCGGAAATTATAACTTTGTTCGTTTTGCATCTGCCGGCGAAAGCCCGCCCGGCCGCCTTCTCCGCAGAGACGGGGAGAGGCACAGGAAGCGCCGGAACGTCGTTTATCATCTGTTCCGGAAGAAGCTTCAAAACAGCGGCGGGTTTTCCGCTTCCGGCTCCGCCCGGGCGGAGCCTCCGCCGGGACGCGGGCGGCGGCCTGAGCCGGCTTCCGTGTTTCCTGGCATGCCCTTTTTCCGAGAACCAGGATGACCTGCTTTTTTTCTTACGGGCGCGATGCCATGGACTACCTGCGGGGCCGGGACCGGCAGCTCGGCGAGGTGATCGACCGGCTGGGGCACCTCAGCCGGCCGGCCGATCCCTGCCTTTTCGAATCGGTCGTCCGGCACATCATCGGCCAGCAGATTTCGATCCGGGCGGAGAAAACCGTCTGGGAGCGGCTGCGCGGCAGCATCAGGCCTTTTGACGCCGCCCATCTGGCCGCGGCGTCCCTCGCGGAGATCCAGTCCTGCGGAACCACCTTCCGCAAGGCGGGCTGTATCCTCGATTTCGCGAAACAGGTGGACAGCGGCAGCTTTGATCTCGGCGCGGTCGCGGCAATGACCGACCAGGAGGCGGTGGCCGCTCTCTCCTCGCTCAAGGGCATCGGCGTGTGGACTGCGGAGATGATTCTCCTTTTCAGCCTCCAGCGGCAGGACATCTTCAGCTTTTCCGACCTTGCGGTCCTGCGGGGGCTGCGCATGGTCTACCGCCACCGGAAAATATCCCGCGGGCAGTTTGAAAAATACCGGCGGCGCTATTCGCCTTACGGGAGCGTCGCGAGCCTCTACCTCTGGGCAGTCGCCTGCGGGGCGATTCCCGGGCTCACCGATCCGGCGACCCGCAGGCCCCCTGCCGCCGCAAAAATGGGCGGGATCCCTCCCGAAGCCTTTTCGCCCTAGGAGAGCCCATGGGCCTGCGTCTGCCTGGAAAAACGCGGCCGGCCGGGAAGTCCCGGCCGGCCGCGCTGCGTTCCAGTCCTTCGGAGAAAAGAAGGATCAGGACTGGTTCTTCGGATCCTTGATGTCGATCCTCACCACGTCGCGCTCAAACCAGAGCGGGGTGTGGTGCTGGGCGGCCTCGACCGAAATCGTGCCGGAGCCGAACCTCCACAGGCCCGTCACGTGAGACCAGGACAGGAGGGCGAGCGGAATGTGCGCGCACACGACGAGCACCGTGATGATCACGCCGCCCCAGACATGGAAGTAGAACATCGGCTTGAAGACGCCCTTGCCGATCAGGGGCGCGCAGACCCACAGCAGCCAGCCCGTGATGCACAGCGTGAAGATGAAGAAGAAGAAAAGGAGGTAGCTCATCTTCTGACCGCCGTTGTAGCGGCCCTGCGGGGGCACTTCCACGGGCCCGAACGGGATGTGGAAGAAGCGTCGGGGATAGCCGCCCAGGTTGCGGAACCAGAGAATCGAGTTCAGGTCCCACTCGAGCAGGTTCTTCATCGTAACCGCGAAGCGCTCGGGAGCCATGAGCAGGTAGCTGATAATGTTGATCGTGAAGATCAGGCCCACCACGATGTGGGCGAACATCAGGCCCGACTTGGTCTCGTCCGGGGCGTTGCTGAAGTAGACGATCGCGCCGGTGATGAGCAGGATGAACCAGGTGATCGCGTTCACGCCGTGGAAGATCTTGTCGGAGGCGTGGTAGCGGAGGATCCTCTCCTCGGTGGGGCAGACGTTAAGCTTCATGGCTCTTCTCCTCGAGGTCCAGGTTCGCGCGGGCCGAGTAGGTCGTGTGCACGAGGTCGTACATGAGGCCCTCGCAGGGCTTGCCGTTCATGTCCTCGTAGGCCTTCTTCACCGAGGGGTTCTGGTGCGAGGAGGCGAGGTTCATCTTCTGCAGCCGCAGGTCGTCCTTGTAGAGGCCGTCCTGGCGGGCGAGCAGGATCTTGTTGCGCCGGGCGATGAGGTCGCTGATCGCGAAGCCGGCGAGCGCCGCGCAGGCGACCACGAGCCCCACGACCTTGAAGAAGCCGCGGCGGCCGATCAGCATCGCGGCCGGCGCTTCCATCAGTGTGTAGCGGGTTTCCATTTAACTGTTGTCTCCGAAATAGGTTCAGGCGCGAAGCGGCAGCGGCAGCGCGGGCTTGAGCCAGGCCGTGCCCATGTTCTGCACCGGCTGGCCGCCTCCGTTCACGCAGCCGCCCGGGCAGTTCATCACCTCGATGAAGTGGAAGGCGGTGCGGTCCTGGCTCAGGCGGTGCATCAGCACCGGCAGCCCCTGCAGCGCGCCGTTCACCACGGCCACGCGCAGCTTGAAGATCTTGCCGCCCAGGGCCTTCACGGGAATCGCGATCTCGGCGGTGACGAGCGCCTCGTTCCTGCCGCGCACGCGCAGCACGTTGGGGTCGGCCATGTCCTCGCCGGAAAGGGCGCGGTAGGCCGTGCGGATCGCGGCCTCCATCACGCCGCCCGAGGCGCCGAAAATCGTGCCCGCGCCCGTGTAGAGCTCCATCTCGGTGGGCTGGTAGTCCTTCGGCTCCTTCAGGGGGTTGATGCCCTTGCGCCGGAAGAGCTCCGCGAGGTCGCGCACGGTGAGCACCGCGTCGATGTCGGGGAACTGGGGGGTCGAAGCCGGGATCTTGCCCGCCTTCTTCAGGTAGTCGTAGGCCTGGTGGAACTCGGGGCGCGAGGCCTCGTAGATCTTCGCCGTGCAGGGGGCGACCGCCACCATGTAGATCTTCGAGGGGTCCTTGTGCCAGACGTGCTCGGCGGCCCAGGCCTTCGCCATCGTGCCGCCCATCTGGATCGGGGACTTCGTGGTGGAGATGTGCGGGATCCAGCCCGCGTAGTTGCCCTCCATGTTGCGCACCCAGGCCGGGCAGCAGCTCGTGAACTGCGGCAGCGGGTGGTGCGCCATCATGGCGACATCCGGCGACCGGTCGTTCAGAATCCAGTAGCGGATCCTCTTCACGAGCTCCATGCCCTCCTCCCAGATCGTCTGGTCGGCGCTCTGGTTCACGTCGTAGACGGTGAAGCCCACCTTGCGCAGCGCGTTCACCAGCTGCCCGGTGGAGAGGTCGCCCGGCTCGCCGCCGAACTCCTCGGCGATCGAGACGCGGTCAGCGGGCGAGGGATGCGCCACGCAGAAGAGCTCCTTGTTGTCGAGCGCCTTCATCACCTCGTCGACGAAGCTCATCTGCTCGATCGCGCCGAAGGGACAGGCGATCAGGCACTGGCCGCACGACAGGCAGGCGTCGTTCTTGATTTTGTGGGCGACGCCGAGGCCTCCCGAGATCGCGTCCACCGGGCACATCTTGCTGCAGGTGTCGCAGCCGACGCACTTGTCCTTGTTGATTTTGATGATTCCGCGCAGCTCACCGCGGCGGAAGTTGCCCTGGACGGCCGGGCCGGTTTCGCCCCGGCAGCCCGCGGGGGGCGTAAAAGTCTTGATCGAAATGACGCTCACGATATCTCCTGCAGCCGGCTCAGGGCCGGCTTAATTATCGGTGGGATTATATATAGTTAGTTAGTATTCCCCCTAGAGGCCCCCTTTCTCCGGCCGGGTATGAAAGTGCATTGCAACCCGTTGATTAAAATTATTTTTACAGCATTTGATATCACTTAAGTCATAAGGGGATGTCTGCTCCAACCCAAGTTTTGATATACCTATTTAGGGATATTTGCGAAAAAGCCCCCGCAAAGCGGGAGATTTCTTTAATAAACAAACGTCTGTGGGACAAAAGGGCCCAGGCGGGCCCTTCTCGGGCACTCGCTCGGGGGGCTTTTCATGCTTTCCTCGGTCGGCTCGGGCCCGACATTCTTCGAAGACTTCGCCGCGGCCGACGCGAGCCTGTGGTGGGACGCGGGAACGGCGCTCGGGCGGGAGACGGACAGGCTTTCGGCCCTCCCGCCCGGATCACTCGCGGGAACCCGCGTCTTCGGGGGATTTGCAACGGCCCCCGGCCCGGCAAGGAGCTTCACTTCGAGCAGGCCGGGGAGTTCGAGCGCGTCCTGGGGCCGGTCCTCCGGAGGCTGGGCGCACGGGTCGAGGCGCGCCTCTGCCCGGAGGAAACCCACGCGACGGTGGCTCTGCCGGTGTTTGCCCTCGCGCTGAAGCGCTTCATCCTCGGCTGAGGCTTCCGGCCCGGCGCTTTTTTCAGCCTAAGCCCGTCGCGAGCGCCACGAGCGGCATCGTGAAGACCGAAACGGCCGTGGTGAGCGCGATTCCCTGCACCGTCACCGGGTAGGCCTTTTTGTTGTAGAGCGCGGCCAGCAGCGGGATCACGTTCCCCGACGGGGTGGCGAGCGCCGCCATGCACACCGCGAGCAGGTAGGTGTTGTGCACGAAAAGGCTGAGGAGCCAGGTCCCCGCGACCGGGATCACCACCATCTTGAGGACGGTGAAGGCCGCGATGCGCCCGGAAAAGAGCTCCTTCCAGTCGGTCTCAAGGAGCATGGAGCCCAGCAGCATCATCGCAAGCGGCGCGGTCATCCCGCCCAGCATTCTGATTGCCGAGACAAGCGGCCGGGGCACCTCGATCCCTGATAAATAGACCGCAATCGAAAGATAGCAGGCGAGCATTCCCGGGCTCACGAGCCCCTTCCAGCCGAAAGTCTCGCTTCCTCCGCCCTTGATCGTGCGGATCACATAGGAGAAGAAGAGCAGGTTGAACGGGATGAGGAGCACCGTCATGTAGATGAGCGCGTCCTTGCCGTAGATGCCGTCGATCATCGGCACGCCCATGAACCCGATGTTGGTGAAGACCGTCATCACGTTCACCGCGCCGCGCTCCTCCTTCGGGAAGCGCAGCAGCCGCGGGATCGCCCAGGCGCAGGCGAGCAGCCCCGCGAGCAGCGCCGCGATCACAAGGAAGGCCTGCGCGAGCTCGGCCCCGCCGATCCTCGGGCCCCTGCCCGTGACCCCCGAGAGAATGATCGCCGGGTAGGCGATGTTGAGCACGAGATTCGTGAGCTGCGGCTGTTTTTCCGGCGTGAGGATCCCGCGGCGCCGGGCCCACGCCCCGGCCGCCATGAGAAGCACGAAGATCAGCATCTGCTGCGCGACCGCCATGATCCTTTCCTCCTTGTCTTCGGACTGTGAACGGCGCGAGCGGGCGCCGCAAAAAGGCTTTTTTCAGTTCCTCGCGACGATGCGCGAGCCACCGAAGACCGCCGACATGCCGCTTGAGGCGAGCTCAGAGTCGAGCGCGGCGACCTCCCCGGGCGTGAGCTGCACCTCGGAGGCGGCCGCTTTTTCAGCAAGGCGCGCTTCCTTCGTGGTGCCCGGGATCGGCACGATCCAGGGCTTCTTGCAGATCATCCAGGCAAGCGAGAGCTGCGCCGGGGTGATGCCGTGCTCGGCCGACACCTCGTTCATGATCCCGAGCAACCGCCGGTTCTGCTCGACCGCCTCCTTCTGGAACTGCGGCATGACGCTGCGGTAGTCGTCCTTCGGATCGAACCCGGCCGTGCCGAGGTAGCGCCCGGAGAGAAACCCGTTGGCCATCGGGGAGTAGGCGACCAGCCCCACCCCCAGCTCCTCGAGCGCCGGGAAAAGGGCCTCGGCGGCCTCCCGGGCCATCATCGAGTAGCGGTTCTGGACCGCGGTGACGGGCGTGACCGCGTGGGCGCGCCGCAGCGTCGCCTCGTCGACCGCGGAAAGCCCCCAGTGCAGGATCTTGCCCTCGGCGATGAGCTCCCCCATCAGCCCCGCCACTTCTTCGACCGGGACGTTCGGGTCCTGGCGGTGCTGGTAGTAGAGGTCGATGTGGTCGGTGCGAAGCCGCTTCAGGCTCGCCTCGAGGCTGCGCCGGATGGTCTGCGGGCGCGAGTCGACGAGGATCGGCTTGTTGGTCGAGGGCGAGCTGAAGTCAAAGCTCACGCCGAACTTCGTCGCGATCACGACCCGGCTGCGGTAGGGCTCGAGCGCCGCCCCGACGAGCTCCTCGTTGTCGTGGGGGTTCGCGGCCGTGCCGTAGACCTCGGCCGTGTCAAAGAGCGTGTAGCCCAGGTCGACGGCCTTCGCGATGAGTCCGGCCATCTCCCTGTGGTCGTGCGGGCGGCCGTAGGCGTGGCTCATGCCCATGCAGCCCAGCCCCACGGCGCTCACCTTCAGGCCTTGTCCCAGAGTGCGGTATTTCATGATGTTTTTTTCCCTTTTCCTTTTCTCAGAGGCTGTCAGACGGAGCGGGCCCGCCTCAGAGGGCCCGCGTTTTGATCCGTAACGGTTTCAATTTAGGGACGCGATAATCGCGTCCCTTATCTTTCAGAATTTTCCCTAAAGCCCGCACCACCGGGCGTTTACCTCTATTTCTCAAACCTTGAAATTCGGGCCTGTATATGTCATAATTGGTATACCTAATAGGGTGGTTATAAAGACAGCTATGGCTACGACGGAAAAACCGGATTATGTGATTCAATTTCAGAAGTCCAAACCCAGGCAGACCGAGATCAAGAAAATCGGCGGCCGCTGGTATCTTTATGAGCGCTTCAGCAAATACGATCCGGAAATAAAGCGCAGCTGGAAAATATCCGGGAAATGCCTCGGAGCCATCACTCCCGAGGGGCTGGTGAAAACCACCCGCAGGCTCGCCGAGCCCAAGCCCGCTGTTCTGAACGATGTGGTTGCCGTGGGCAATGAAGTGTATTTCTGGGAAAACACGGCTCCCATGCGTCGGCGCCTCAGGAAATATTTTCCTGATCTTTGGCGGCAGATTTACACGGCCGTGTATGTCCGTTCGGCGCTGGATCCCCGATTCCGAAGGCTGCAGTCTCACTACGAAAACAGCCTGTTCTCCTACCTCTGCCCGGGCCTGTCCTTCCAAAGGCCGTGCATCAGGGATCTGCTCGAGCAGCTGGGCAGGAGCCGGGAGGCCATCCGAGGCTACATGCGGGAAGACCTTGAAGATCGGGAAGCCTTCATCCTTTTTGACGGGCACAGAATCCTGTCTGCCTCCCAGACCATGACGACGGCTGAACTGGGCTACGACTCCAAGTGCAGATTCAAGCCCCAGATCAATCTGGTGTACGTATTTTCGTTGGGCGAAGACACCGGGATGCCTTTGTATTACAAGCAGTATGCCGGGAGCACCCCCGACGTGAGCTGCTTCTCCGACCTGCTGCGCGAGACCTCGATGAACGGGAAAAACTACACCGTCATCGCCGACAAAGGCTTTGCGAGCGAGGATGGCTTCTGCCAGCTTGAGGACGATGGCCTGAAGTACCTGCTGCCCCTCAGGCGGAACTGCGCGGCAGCGGCGGATCTGATACCTGAGTCGCCCAGAGGCTACCAGAAGGGCTTCACGTATCACTCCCGCTCGATTCAGTACAGTTCCTTTGACTGCCAGGACAAAGCTTCACGGCTCCACATCTATTTCGATCCAGAGCTGTACTCCGATGAGATGGCTACGGCCACCGCCCGAATGGAAGCACAGAACCGCACCGTCGGACAGGCTCGCCAGGCGGAAGAAAACAGAAGAAAAAAGGGCAAGGGAAGACTGACCGACGCCGAACTGGAGGCTCTCAGGCCTGTGGAGCTCTCTGACATTCATGACGCCCATCCGGCGATGGGCGTCATCATCATTAAGACCAATCGGCTGGACCTGGAAGGCGAGGCTGTTTATTACATCTACAAGCAGCGCCAGAACATCGAGCAGTTCTTCAAAACCTATTCAGAGACCCTGGACTTCGAAGCCTCGTATATGCGCGGAGCAACCCAGGAGGAAGCGTGGCTGTTCCTGAACCATCTTGCGGCCGGCTTCTGCGTCAAAACCATCGAGGACATTTATTCCATCGGCGAAGGCAAAAACATTTCGTACAAGGACCTGACCAGCGGCCTGGAGAAAATCAGGGCGGCAAGATTGGGAAAATCGTGGCAGATGCCGCCCATTAAGAGGTCTACTGCCAGGCTGTGCGAAAAACTTGGCATTAACGTCACTGCCGAGAAAATCGAAAAATTGGTCGCCGGAACTGAGTAACGTACCTAAATTGAAACCGTTACGGTTTGATTTCATTCACAAACCACTCGACCGTCTCCGGGTCCCGGTGGTCGAAGAAGACGCTGCGGCCGGTGTCGAGCCGCCCGATCGAGTCCATGTCGGCCTCGGTCAACTCGAAGCCGAAGACGTCGAGGTTCTCGCGCATGCGCTCCGGACTCGAGGACTTCGGGATCGCGGCGATGCCGCGCTACAGCTGCCAGCGCAGCATCACCTGGGCCGTGCTGCGGCCGGGCCGCCCCGCGATTGAGTGAAGAGTCTCGTTTTCAAACAGACCGCCGCGGCTCTCGCCGAACGGAGCCCAGGACTCGTGGACGACGCCGAGCCGCCGCATCAGCTCGCGGGCCCCGCGCTGCTGAAAGAGGGGATGGGTCTCCACCTGGTTCACCATGGGCGGGATCTCGGCGAACCCGCACAGGTCGGCGAGCCGGTCGGGATAGAATTTGGAGACCCCGGCCGCGCGCACGGCGCCCTCGCGGTAGAGCGCCTCAAGCGCCCGCCAGGCGCCGTAATGGTCCCCGTAGGGCTGGTGCAGGAGCACGAGGTCGAGGTAGCCCGTGCGCAGCTTATCGAGCGACCTGAGCACCGCGGCGCGGGTTTCCTGCTCGCCGTAGAAGCCGGGCCAGACCTTGGTGGTGAGAAAAAGCTCGCCGCGGGGAATGCCGGAAGCCGCGGCCGCCGCCCCCACGCCTTCCTCGTTGCGGTAGCTCTGCGCGGTGTCAAGGTGCCTGTAGCCCGCCTCGAGCGCTTCGGAGACGAGACGGGCGGTCTCGCGCGGGGGGATCTGGCAGACCCCGTAGCCGATCATCGGCATCCGGGCGCCGGTCCTGAGGGTGACATAGTCCATTTTTGAGTTCCGTAAATTTCAATATTTTGATAGCTGTCTCCGAGCCGAAAACAGCCATTGTTTCTTTTATTCGCTTGAAATTTTATGTATTATTAATAATTAAATACAATATTATTTTTGCAATCAGTATTCAGTTTTTGAATACTAGATGTTCACTCTTTTATAAAAGCCATGCTCGACTACGAAGAAATGCGCTATCTGGTGGAGTTCTCGCGGCTGGGAACCCTCTCGGAGGTGGCGAAGCGCTGCCACATCTCCCAGCCCACGGTGACCCGGGCCATGAAGAAGGCCGAGGAGGAGATCGGGGTGAGCCTCTTCGAGCACCGCAGGAACCGGCTTGACTTGAACGAGAACGGGCGGCTCGCGGCCTCGGAGCTGCAGCAGCTGCTGCAGCAGTGGGACGAGGCCTACCGCAGGGTGCGCGAGTTCGACCGCTCGCACCGCGTGATTTCGATCGGCTCGTGCGCCGCGGTCCAGATCCCGGGGCTCGTCGCGCGGCTCTCCCAGGCCGCGCCCGACGCGCCGATCAGCACCGAGACCGCCGCGGTGCCCGATCTCACCGCGGGGCTCGAGGCCGGCCGCTACCGGCTCGTGGTCCTCCCCTTCCGCCCGAAGGACCCGGAGCTCTACAGCGAAAAGGTGGGCAGCGAGCAGCTCATGCTTCTCGTGCCCCCGGAGCACCGCCTCGCGGGCCGCGCTTCCGTTGCGCTCAAAGACCTCGAAGGCGAGACGATGCTGCTCTACACGCACATCGGCTTCTGGTCGGAGCTCGTGCGGAACAAAATGCCCGGAACCCGCTTCCTGCTGCAGAGCGACCGCAGGACGCTGCTCGACCTCATCGCGCGCACCGGGCTGCCCGCCTTCACCACCGACATCGCCAACCTCTCCCGCAGCCTCGAAGGCCGGGTCTGCGTCCCTTTTTCCGACCCGGAGGCCCGGGCCGACTACTACCTCGTGTGCCGCAGGGACTACTGGCGGCAGCTGCGCCTCTAAGGTCCGGGACCGGCCCGGTGGCCCTAAGGGTTATCACTGATTTTCGGCCCCCGGCCCACATCTTGTTGTCCCGGCGAGGCACCCCCAAAAAGGTTTTCCTTTCTGAACAAAGGCTTTGGCGGGGCCTGCCGAAATTCTGACCACAAGCCTTAAAAACACTAGAACTAGTTTTATGAATGTCTCCGAGCACTAAACCTAGTCAGCGTGTAAAATCCATTTCCCTGCGCGGGCGGCGGAGCCTGAGGAAGCGCCCTCCTCCTAAGGAGGGCGCTTCCTCAGGGCCCATCACCCCGCGTTAAAAATTTCGTCCGTGCGGAAAAATCCCCCGGAAGCATCCCCTCGCGCCTGGCAGCGGGAGCGGTCCCGGAGCCCGGAAAGAGCGGCCTCAGGCGGGCCGCCCCGAGGGGCTGCGGAAAAATCATTGTTGAGGCAGAGAGAAAAAATGGTACAGGTCATCAAGAAAGACGGTTCCCTCGAGAACTTCATCCCCTCGAAAATCTCGGTCGCGGCCAACAAGGCCGCCTTCCGCTGCGACAAGAAGTTCACCGAGCAGCAGCAGGCGCAGATCGTCGAGGCGGTGCTGAAGAAGCTCGGCGGCCGGGACAAGACCACCGTCTCCGACCTGCACGAAATCGTGATCGCGACCCTGGGGTCGCTCGGCTATGTCGACGTCGCGCAGTCCTACGCCGAATACCGCTACTACAAGACCCAGTACGCGAAGACCTTCGAGAAGCTACGCCAGGACGCCGACGACGTGCTGCACCTGGGCGACCGCGAGAACGCGAACTTCGACTCCGCGCTCGTCTCGACGAAGGGCTCGCTCATCAAGGGCTACCTCACGAAGTCCCTCTACAAGCAGTTCTACCTCTCCAAGCAGGAGAAGGCCCTGACCGAGCGCGGCGACATCTACATCCACGACCTCCGGGACATGATCCTGGGGAGCGTGAACTGCTGCCTCTTTGACATCGGCCGCGTCCTCAAGGGGGGCTTCGAGATGTCGAACGTCGAGTACACGGAGCCGAAGTCGGTGCTCTCGGCGCTGCAGGTCGTGGGCGACCTCACGCTCGTGGCGACCGCGCAGCAGTTCGGGGGCTTTACGCTGCCCGAGCTCGACAAGGTGCTGCTGCCCTACACGCTCAAGACCTACCGGAGCGCCCTCGAACGCTACAGGGGGCTGGGGCTCTCCGAGGACAAGTGCCTCGAGCAGGCCGAGAAGGACACCCGCCGCGAGCTCGAGCAGGGCTTCCAGAGCCTCGAGCTCAAGCTGAACACCGTGCCTTCGAGCCGCGGCGACTTCGCCTTCACGACCGTCACCTTCGGGCAGTGGTCGATCACGAAGACCACGCACGAGGAGCGCAAGTGGCTCGAGGCGATCGACGAGACGCTGCTGCGCACGCGCCGCAACGGCCACGGCAAAAACCACCAGCCGGTGGTCTTCCCGAAGCTGGTCTACCTCTACGACGAGAACCAGGTGAAGAACGACGACTCGGGCTACAGCCAGAAGCTCTACGAGGAGGGCATCCGCACCTCCGCGCAGTGCATGTACCCCGACTGGCTCTCGCTCTCCTCGAAGTACGGCACCGTCTCGCACGAGTTCCAGACCCACGGCGAGATCATCAGCCCGATGGGCTGCCGCGCCTACCTCTCGCCCTGGGCGAACGAGAAGGGCGAGTACATCTCGGTCGGCCGCTGCAACATCGGCGCGGTCTCGATCAACTTCCCGCTCATCATCAAGTACACGCAGGTGAACTACCCCGACTCCTGGCGCGAGCGCTTCTGGGTCGAGCTCGACCAGAGGCTCGAGGTGATCCGCGCGTTCCTGAAGAAGCGCTATGACGTGATCCGCCACCAGAAGTGCTCCTCGAACCCGCTCGCCTTCACGCAGGGCGGCTTCTACGAGGGCACGAAGGACCCGGACGACGAGGTGGGAGACCTCGTGCGCTACATGACCGCCTCCTTCGGCGTGGCCGCGCTCGACGAGTCCACGTACCTGTGGACCGGCCGCCGCCTGGTCGAGGACGAGGGGCGCTTTGGCAGCGAGATCCTCAACCACTTGAAGGCCAAGATCGCGCAGTTCAAGAAGGAGGACGGCTACCTCTACGCGATCTACGGGACTCCGGCCGAGAGCTACAGCGGCACGCAGGCGCGCCAGTACGACGCCTACTGCAGGAGCGTCGGGGTCGACAATGTCTTTGCGCACACGAAGCACTACAACAAGGACTACTTCTCGAACTCCTTCCACGCGAACGTGACCGAGGACATCACCCCCTTTGAGAAGCAGGACGCGGAGTTCCGCAACTTCCACCTCTGCGAGGGCGGGCACATCCAGTACGTGCGCCTCGACAACCCCGAGAACACCGAGGCGGTGAAGGCGGTGATCGAGCGCGGCATGGAAGACGGCTTCTACCAGGGCGTGAACTTCGACGCGGCGTACTGCCACGACTGCGGGACGCACTCGACCAACGTGCTCAACGTCTGCCCGCACTGCGGCAGCCGCAACATCACGGTGATCTCGCGCGTGTGCGGCTACCTCGGCTACACGAACGTGAACGGGAAGTCGCGCATGAACGACTCGAAGCGGCTCGAGATCTCGCAGCGCGTCTCGATGTGAGGCGGGCGGGCAGCGCGGGGAGCGGCTTCAAATGAACTACGTGGGCTTCAGCAAATTCGACACCGCCAACGGCCCGGGCGTGCGCGTCTCGCTTTTCGTGGCGGGCTGCACCGTCCGCTGCAAGGGGTGCTTCAATCCCGAGTCCTGGGACTTCCGGGCCGGAAAGCCCTTTACCGGGGAGACGCTCGAAGAGCTGCTCACAGGCCTTCGCAGCCCCTACGTGCGGGGGCTGTCGATCCTGGGCGGCGACCCCTTTGAGAAAGAGAACATGCCGCAGGTCCTCGCGATCGCGCAGGCCGTGCGCCGCGAGTTCGGCACGACTAAGGACATCTGGATCTGGAGCGGGCGCACGCGCGAGGTGCTCGAGCGCGATCCCTCCGCCCGCGCGATCCTGTCCGTGGCCGACGTGCTGGTGGACGGCCCCTTCGTGGAAAAGCTCAAAGTCACCGAAAAGGGGCACTGGTTCGGAAGCACCAACCAGCGGGTGATCAGGTTGCGGCCGGAGGCGGACTGACCGCCCCGCAGCCGAAAGAAGGGCGGCCTTACCTAGCCGCCCTTTCCTTTTCCTTCTTTTCCTCAAAAGCCCCGAAAGCCCGGGGCGCCCGGCCAAAAAAGGCGCCTTCCGCCCCGCCGCCCCCTTCTCAGGCCTTTTTCCGAAACTCGAGCGGAGTCCAGGTCATCGGGTTCACCCACGGGTCCTTGCCGCACACGCTCTTGATCGAGTTGGCGAGCACCCCGCGGAACCACTGCTGGGCCGGGTCCCGGCTGAAGCGGCTGTGCCAGACGATCTTGATGCTGGGCGGGGCCGCGAAAGGCTTGAAGTCCTCGGGAAAGGGGATCGTCTCCAGGTGGAAGAACGCCTTGAACATCTGCTCGGAGGTGAGCGTGCAGGCCACCATCCAGGCGTCGGTCTTCAGAAGGAACACCGGAGCGGCCAGGGCGTCGGGCACCACCACGAAGTTGTCGGGGCTCGTGCTGTCCCTCATGAACTGCCGGCCGCGCAGCCTCGAGGCCATCACGATGCACTCGGGATACTGCTCGAGGTCGGCTGCCCGCACCCGCTTGAGCGAGAGCAGCGGGTGCCCGGGGCGCAGCGTGATCGAATAGCTGCAGTGCGATGCGACGAGCTGCTCGAAGCCGCTGCGGATGTTGCCCGAGGGCGAGATCGCCACGTCGGCGCGCCCGTCGGAGAGCATCTCCTGCCAGTCGCTGCCCGGGGCGAGGAAGACGACCCGGCAGCCCGGAGCCGTGACCGAAAGCTCGTCGACCAGCACCGGCCCGAAGCGCGACAGCGGCTGGTCGAACACGATCACGGCGAAGGTTTTCTTCAGCTGCCGCGGGTCGAAGACCTGGGGCTTGAGCAGCCGCTCGAGCGCGGCGAGGCTGTCCTGGACGTAGGGCCAGAGCTCCTCGGCCGCCTTCGTGGGCGCCATCACGCTGCCCACGCGCACGAAAAGCTCGTCGCCCAGGGTCTCCCGCAGCGACTTGAGGATGCGCGAGGCCTTGGGCACGTGCACTCCAAGGAGCGCCGCGGCCTCGGTAAGCGACCGCTTCACCCAGAGCGCCCGGAAAAGCTCGAGCTGCTGCCTTGAAATGTCTTTTTCCGCCTGCTGCATGCCGATCCCCTCCCGCTTCTCCCTTTTTAAGCCCTTCCTCCGCGGGGCCCCTCAGCGCCAGGCCCCGGTCCCTGGCTGAGGGAAGGGTTCTCCGGCCCATCTTAAATCAGGGCGCGGCGCTGCGTTTAAAAACCGAAAACAGCCGTTTCATTTTGAGGAGGCGGCAGGGGGTTACTCTGACTGGTATACCACCAGGGCCTCCCTAAAATGGGCTACATCGAAGGGCTGGGCCGGCGCAGGCGCCGCCCTCCCCTTTTTTTCTGCTGGAGCGAAGACCATGGAAGAAAAATTCAGCCCGTCCCAGGCCTGCGCCGCCTTTGCGGCGGGCCTGCGCTATGAAGACATTCCCGAAAAAGTGCTCGACCTCATCAAGCGCGACCTGCTCGACTGGGCGGGCTGCGCGATCAAGGGCTCGCGCGACCGCTCCTCCCAGCCGATCAGAACCGTGAAGGCCCTTTTGGGCGGCGCCCCCCAGGCGGGCGTCTTCGGCGACCCGGCGCTCACCGACATGAGGACCGCGGCAACCGAAAACGGCTACTTCGGCCACATCTTCGAGATGGACGACGTGGACCGCGAGTCCATCTCGCACCCGGCCACCGTCGTGATGCCGCCGGCCCTTGCGGCCGCCCAGTACTACGGGCGCAGCGGGCGCGAGATCCTCACCGCCATCGTGGCCGGGTTCGAGGTGATGCTGCGCATCGGCGCCGCGATCACCCCGGCGCACTACAAGATCTTCCACACCACCTCCACCACTGGCGTCTTCGGCGCCGCGGCCTCCGCGGGCCGGATCCTCAGGCTCGCGCCCGAGCGCATGCTCTGGGCGCTCGGCAACGCGGGTACGCTCGCCTGCGGGCTGTGGCAGTTCAACCCCGATGGCGCGATGAGCAAGTTCATCCACGCGGGCGGGGCCGCCGGCAACGGCCTGTGGGTCGCCCTTCTCGCGCAAAACGGTTTTTCCGGCGCCTCGCACATCCTCGAGGGCCCCCAGGGGTTCTTCGCGGGCTTCGCCCGCCAGGAGGTGAACATGGAGCTCTTCCGCGACTTCGGGCAGCGCTGGAGGGCGGGCACCGTCTCCTTCAAGCCCTACCCCTGCTGCCGCCACACGCACTCGGCGATCGACGCCGCGCTTGAAATCAGAAGGCAGCTGCTCCAGCAGCCCGGCGACCGCATCGCAAAGCTCACGGCTCACACTTACGGCACGGCCCTTTCCATTGCCGGCAAGACCCGCCCGAAGACGGGCCGGGACGCGAAGTTCTCGCTCTCCTACTGCATCGCGAGCGCGATCCTGCGGGGCACCCCTGCCGAGGCCTCCTTCAGCCAGCAGGCGACCGAGGACCCGGAGCTGCGCGCGCTGCTCGAGCGCATCACCGTGATCGACGACCCGAAGCTCGACGCCTGCGTGCCGCACAACTGGCCCTCCAGGATCGAAGCGGTCACCGAAAGCGGCCGCGAGCTCACGGCCCAGGTCCAGGCCCCGAAGGGCGACCCCGAAAACGAAATCAGCTGGGCGGAGTGCGAGACGAAGTTCCGCACGATGACGCTCGACATCCTCACGGAGAAGCAGCAGGACGCCGTGATCGGCTACGCGAAGGGGTTCGACTCTGTCGCGGACTTCTCGCGCGAGAACCTCTTCCGGCTCGCAAACGGCTGAACGCCTGCCTGCGGGGCTCGCTTAAAGGGGGCGCCTGCTGCCGCCCCCGGATCCTCTTCAGCTCTTTCAGCCGTCCAAGGCTCAGGCGCCGGCGTCAGGTCTGACGGCGGCGCCTTTTCTTTCTTTTTCCTTCCTGCCCGCGGCCCGCTCCGGGCCGCAGGCCGGTTTCCTTCTGATCGGTCAGAAGGCAGGCTCTTCGGCCTCAGAGGCCTTCGCGCTCCACTTCTCGACCACGCGGTCGGCGAACTGCGGGGCGAGCCCGAGGTAGCTGTGCGGGTTGAGCATCGCGTCGACCTCCTCCTCGGTGAAGGCCGCCTCCACCTCCGGGGTCCTCATCAGCACGTCCTTGAGCGGGATCTCCTTCTCGTAGGCCTCCATGCAGGCCTTGTAGACGATGCCGTGGGCGGTCATGCGGCCGAGCCTGCGCGCGAGGTGCATCATCACGCACTCGCTCATCATGAGGCTCTTCTGGGCGAAGAGGTTGCGCTCCATGTGCTTCGGGTAGACGATGAGGTTCTTCAGGATGTTCTTCGACTTCGCGAGGGCCGCCCCCATGAGGTGGCAGGCGCGGGGGATGGCCTCCCACTCGGTGAGGAAGCACCCCCAGTCGCGCTCGTTCTCGCTCACCATCGACTCGGTGACGGCCGGGGCGATGCTGCGGACGCTGCGCAGCAGCGCGAGCACGTTCTCGAGCACCGCGGGGTTGCGCTTGTGGGGCATCGTGGACGACCCGATCTTGCCCATGAAGAAGGGCTCCTCGAGCTCGAGGATCTCGGTGCGCTGCAGCGACAGGATCTCGTGGCAGATGCGCCCGAGCGTGCCCGCGCAAAGCGCGAGGTTCGAGGTGAACTCGGCCTGCGAGTCGCGCGCCACGTGCCAGGCGATCGTGGGGACGCCCAGGCCCAGGATCCTGAACATGCGCTTCTGGGTCTCCAGTCCGTGCTCGGGCTGGGAGGCGAGGGTGCCCACGGCGCCCGCCATCTCGCCCACGAAGACGCGGCCGGCCATCTCCTCGAGCCGCTCGATGTCGCGCCCGAGCTCGTCGGCCCAGACCGCGGCCTTGTAGCCGAAGGTGATCGGAATGGCGTGCACGACGTGCGTGCGGCCGGCCATCGGGGTCGACCGGTATTTGCGGGCGAGATCGAGGCAGTAGCGCAGGCAGAGCTTCATGTCGCGCAGGATCACCCGGTATGCGTCGCGTTCGAGCAGCACCAGGCCGGTGTCGACGATGTCCTGGCTCGTCGCCCCCCAGTGCACGAACTCTCCGGCGCGCTCCGGCAGCACCGCCTTGAAGGCCTTGAGCAGCGGCACGATCGTGATCGAGCTCTTGTAGAACTCGCCGATCGAGGGGATGTCGAGGAGCTCGGCCCTCGCGTACTTCCTGATGATGTCGGCCTTCTCGCGCGGGATCACCCCGAGCTCGGCCTGCGCCTCGGCAAGCGCCGCCTCCGTGTCGAGCCACTTCTGGGCCCAGGACTTGTCGGAGAAAATCTCGCGCATCTCATCGGTGCTGAACATGCAGCCGTGGATCTGGCTGTCGATAACGGTTGACGGCATCTCTTGGTTCCTCGTAAAGGGGGGAGGGCGGCGGTCGGTGCGCGCCCTGACTGTGATCCGGTTGTTGTTTCCTCCCGGGGCGGCCTTTCGTCCCGGGGGACGATCCTATTTTCCCGATCTGGGCTCCCCGCTTCCCCTTTTGGCCAATATGTCCTGATTTAATGAGCGGGGCCGCAGAAAGTTCTCATTTAGGGCGTGGAATTTAAATGAATTACCGGCGGGGGCGGAAAGTCCCCGAAGCGAATAGATTCGGACATAAGGCCGGGCGGCTCCCCGCGGCTGCGGGAATCCCCGCGCTTTTTTTCCTGACTTTTTCCGTGATTTCTTTATCAAACCTTGTGCGGAAGCCTGGTACTCAAGGCTTTCGGCTCTTTTTAAATCTATCCAGCGATGTAGGTAAATTTTTAAGCCATAGGCAGGCGAGAATGGAATTTCCTGCGGATGCTTTCAGCCGTCTCAAGGTCTTTCAGAGGCTCGATCCCGCAGGCGTTAAGGATCTTGTCGCAAACTTCCTGTAAAGAGAGAAGATCTCCTTTTTCATTCCTGACGCTGAGCGACTCCGCATTCTCATTGCTGCAGCAGTAGAGGAAAGACTGAGCCTTCTTCAGCCCCTTCAGCCTGCTGATCTTCATAGATTCCAGCGCCCGAATGAGTTCCGCGTGTCAAGCGTATGTCGATTTGCCCCCCAAAACGACAAAAAAGTGACCCCCCTTTAATTTGTTAGATTAAGCGTTGTGATCACCCAGAAGCTTTAACTTCTGAGCCTCTCGTATCCGATAACTATCTCCGACAATGGTGACAGGCGTGCAATGATGAAGCAGCCTGTCCAAAATGGCGGCAGCTACAGTTGGATCCCCAAAGATCATTCCCCAGTCATTCAGCGACCTGTTGCAGGTGATCAGGATGCTTTTATGCTCGTAACGCCTGCTGACGAGTTGGAAGAACAGGTTCGAGGTTTGGGCAGAGAATGGCAGATAGCCGACTTCATCAATGATCAGTAGCTTCGGCTTATAAAGCGAGGACAGCTTTTCGTTAAGCGTGCCTTCTTTATTAGCCTTCTGCAGTCCGGCCATCAGGTGGGATGCGCTGATGAACAACACATTCTGGCCCTTTTGGACTGCACGACGCCCAAGAGCGATGGCCAAATGGGTCTTCCCTACGCCCGGAGGCCCAAGAAACAGGACATTTTCACCAGAATCGACCCATTCCATTTTCGCAAGCTCTCGGATAACACCTGGATCCAGCGAAGGCTGGGCACTGAAGTCAAAGCTCTCCAGAGTGCATGCCCTGGGAAAATGTGCGGCCATGGTTGAAAGCTTGATTCGGTTGGATTCTCTTTGGTCCACTTCTTTGGACAAAACATACTCAAGCGTTTCCCGAGGTGTCATTTTTGCGCCGGAGGCAGCTTCCAGCATTTCGGTAAGGTGATCGCGCATATAAACCAGGCGCAGACGAGCTGCCATCTGGCTCAGCCGCTCATCCGTGGCACGTGTCCTCATGACCAGGTTCCTCCGGCTACATTGGAGTAGGTTATTAATGCGCGGGATAAACGGTTTTGTTTGAACTCCGGCTTAACTTCCGGAAGAGGCTGGAGTTTTTTTCCTAAGGGCGTTTCACGTTGCTGCTCAGGCTTGTATACTGACTTCGCCTTATCCAACTCGATGACAAACTGTCCTTTTCTGGAAACGGAGATTGAGCTTTCATCTATCAGGAGTTGGACCTCTTTGTGAGCTAGCCCTTTCGCCAGCTGGTAGGCGTTGCCATCGACGCGGATAAGGCCCGCAGCGTCGACCTTTCTGGTCTCTTCCCTGACATTGGCCACTTTCGGATGGCCATCGATGGGACGCAGTGTTTTCTTCTCAATGGCAAACCGTTCTTTGGGTGTCCTGATGTCTTTGAGGAAGTCATTTAGGTGCCGTTGGTCTGCGTACGTCAGAGACCAGGTTTCCAGCCATTGGTTCAGCTCCTGCAGAGATTTGAATTTTTTCCCAGCCAAAGCATTTTCTTTGACATATCGGACGCAGCGCTCGACCTTGCCTTTGCTCTGGGGGTGGTATGGAGTACTGACAATGGGCTTGACAGCCCACTGGCGGCAGAAATAGAGGTAGCCTTCCGTGAGCTCAACCCGTCCCTTCCGGCGGTGCTCCGTCACCAGGCTCCTGCAGTTGTCGCTGAGCAGACTGACAGGAACGCCGCCAAAAAAGGAAAATGCAGACTCAATGCCGTCAAACCAGGCCGCTTGGTTTTCATGGCTGTAAGCCTTAGTGAAGATCCTTCTGGAAAAGCCAAGCACAGCTACGAAGAAATGGATATGGACAGGCTGTGATGCAATCATCACGTCCTGTTCCCCAAAATCAATCTGCATTTGCTGCCCGGGTGCTGTTTCATAGCGGCAGAAAGCCTGTACCTCTTTAATCTGACGCCTGAAAGGCCGGCAAAAGCGCTGGATCTGGCGCAGATTGATCTTTTGGGTGCTGGAGGATTCAAGATCCCGCTGGACAACAGCACAGTTGCCTTCATCTGTGAAAAACAGCTCTCGAACCCTGGAACGGTTGTCGTTTAGCCATTTCATGGCTTCTGACCGGCCTTGGCCGGTCGGAGCCCGGCCCCTCAAATACCGGC
The DNA here is from genome assembly GCF_022809315.2 of Mesosutterella faecium. Classification (NCBI taxonomy): domain Bacteria; kingdom Pseudomonadati; phylum Pseudomonadota; class Betaproteobacteria; order Burkholderiales; family Sutterellaceae; genus Mesosutterella; species Mesosutterella faecium. The sequence goes on from NZ_JAKZJU020000001.1 coordinate 2,287,829, forward strand.
GCACTGTGTTTCTTGAAATGTGGAGCTGGCGGGCAATCGCTTTAATTGAGCGGTGCGCTTTGGCCAAATCCGTGATTAATTTAACCTCTATCTCTGTGAGCATCTTTTCAGGGCAAGTTAGTTGGACTGTCCCAATGATGCTCTGATGCTTTCTATGCTTCATAAGCCCCCTTTCGGGGGGTCAAAATTATGTCGTTTTGGGGGATATTAATCTGTCGCTCAACAGTTCCGCGCCTGAAACATCAAGGCCGGACTCGCGCAGCTTCTTCATTAAAAGCCGTTGGAGAACCAGGCCGATGTAGTTGAGGACGAAATGCCCGCGGATATGCTGGTCTGTCCAAACGAATACCGGTCTGGCCCTAAGATCGGTCTTGAGCATCCGAAAGTTGTTCTCAATGCGCCAGAGCTGCCGCAGAAGGCCGTAGATTTCGGCGGGCTTGTGCTTCTGCAAATCAAGATTGGTCAGCAGCGCCATGTATCCACACCACTTGCGGCGTTTGTCATAAAGGGCTGAGTTCAGCTCAACTTTAGTGGTTCCCGGCTTGATAAAAGCTTTGTAGCCGCTTCGCCCCGCCGCTTTCACAGCGGCGGGGCCTCTTGCCACAAGGTCGGAAGCACGCTGCCACTTGAGTTCAAGCTCCTGGCTGTCGTGTTCAAAGCGTTTGGCGGAATAGGTGGCTATGCAGGTGGCCTTGAGGCTGACCGGCCTTCGCTGGCCGGTGCTTTGGTCCACGACCGTGCGCTCAATGGACAAAGGCATTTCCTTGATTCCCCACCGAGGGTCATCAGGACTGGAGCTCCAGTGCCAGCCGTCGCTGTCCAGTAATTTCTGCTGGTCCGGCACAGACAGCTTGATGTAGGGAGGGAAGCCCACGATGAAGTTGAAATTGGATTCCTGCAGCGCCTCGAGATTGATGTACTGGTTCAGCCCGCTGTCTGCAACCACCGTGACATTCTGGACTCCGTAATCCCGGCTGAATTTCTTCACGACCTCCATCAGGGTGTGCACTTCGGCTGTGTTTCCGGGGAAGATTTCGTAATTGAACGGAATGCCTTCTGCATCCACCAGAAGCCCCAGCACCACCTGGGTCTCCTGGGTCCGATGCTCCTTGCTCATCCCCCGGCGGCGCAGGCCGTCTTCAATAAAACTCTCGAAATACAGTGTGGTCACGTCATAAAGCGCAATTGTCAGGTCGCGCTTGTAGAGCCGGCCAATGCCGTCATTGAGCTTTTTGACGATGGCCTCCTTGCGGTCGGCCAGAATGTCCAGGCTGTCGTAAATCCGATCGAGGCGCAGGTCACTGAAGTCAAAGACGAATCTTTCCTTGTTGAGCCAGGAGGAGCGCTTCGAGGAAGGGGCGATCAGCCGTGAAACGACGGAAAAGAAAATCGTCTTGTCCACGTCCCAGCCGATCCGGTAGTTGTGACGATAGTTCTGAAAATAATTTGAAATTCCCAGCTGCTCCCACAGAAGCCTGTAGGGTGCCGGCGTACAGGTCCTGCAGTCGGGCCGCCGGTTTGCCGCGCTTGGCGCGGCGACCCGCGACAAGACGGTTTCCTGGATCGTCTGGCTGTACAGCGAAGAATCCGCCCTGAGCTGCTCGGCGTGTTTCTGGATCTTCTCCATGGCGTCCGGGTCTTTTTCAAGAAGCTTCTTTTTGCTTCCGTAGCTGGTCAGCACACGGCTGGTGGGTTTGCGGGTAAGCGGGTCTCGGAAGCTTTCGCAAATGTAAACGTATTCCACACCCTTGAACTTCTTGATTGAAACGGAAATGGCCATGGGAAAGCTCCTGTCAGACATTTAAATCATATCATGATTAACACTAATCTAACTACGCAATTACGACAAAGCTTGATAAGCATCAACGTATCACATGTTTGTGTTTGTATTGATATTTATCCTTGTTAAGGACGGCTTTTTACGTAAAAGTCAGGAATTACCGGCGGGGGCGGAAAGTCCCCGAAGCGAATAGATTCGGACATAAGGCCGGGCGGCTCCCCGCGGCTGCGGGAATCCCCGCGCTTTTTTTTGCGCCGGGGCAAAGAAAAAACCGGATCCCGCCGCAGCGGAAACCCGGTTTTTTGAAAATCTGGTGGGCACTAAGAGGTTCGAACTCCTGACCTACGCCGTGTAAAGGCGCCGCTCTGCCAGCTGAGCTAAGTGCCCGGAAAAGGAGCTGTGAATGATAGCACAGCCGCCGCTCCTTCCCTGAAAGCGCCCGAGGTTACTTGACGGCGTCCTTCAGGGCCTTGCCCGGACGGAACTTCGGCAGGGTCGTCGCCTTGATCGTGATTTCCTTGCCGGTGGCGGGGTTGCGGCCCTTGCGGGCGGCGCGCTTGGAAACCGTGAAGGTGCCGAAGCCGACGATGGTGACGTCTTCCTTCTTCTTAAGGGAGCCGGTAACGCCGTCAACGAGAGCATCAAGAGCAAGGCCGGCCTTGGCCTTGGAGATGTCGGCCTTTTCGGCGATGAGTTCGATGAGTTCAGACTTGTTCATGCTGTATTTCCTTTGAGAAAGCGCCTGTTCCAGCGCGGACTCGACTGCTCCCCGTCGCATCGGGGATGACAGCTGAATTTTATTCACCGCGGCAGAAAAATCCAATGAGCCGGGGCGCCAAAGGCCGCGGAGACAGGGAAAAAACGGAAGCCTGACTCCTGCGGCCTCCGCCTTTCTTCAAAGGAGCGCGGTCCCGCGCCCCTTTTTCCCTCTTTTTTCAGGCCCTTTCAGTGCGCGACCAGGCCGCTCGAGGCCTTGCTCTTTTCGGCCGCGGGCGGAATCGCCGGGGCCGCGCTCTGCGGCTCGGGCTCGGGCAGGGGCTTGGGCATCTCGACCAGCGCCTGCTCGAGCACCTGCTCGATCCAGCGCACCGGCACGATCTCGAGCCCGTCCCTCACGTTCTGCGGGATCTCGGCCAGATCCTTCACGTTGTCCTCCGGGATCAGCACCTTCTTGATGCCGCCGCGGAGCGCCGCGAGGAGCTTTTCCTTGAGTCCCCCGATTTCCAGGATCTCGCCGCGGAGCGTGATCTCGCCCGTCATCGCGACGTCGGGCCGCACCGGAATCCCGGTGAGCGCCGAGACGATCGCCGTGGTGATCGCGCCGCCCGCCGACGGGCCGTCCTTCGGGGTCGCCCCCTCGGGGAAGTGCAGGTGCAGGTCGGTCTTCGCGAAGGCCTCGTCCTTGATGCCGAGGCTCCTCGCGCGCTCGCGCACCACGGAGCGGGCCGCCTCGACCGACTCCTTCATCACTTCGCCCAGGCTGCCCGTGCGCTGCACGACGCCCTTGCCGGGGAAGGCCGCGGCCTCGATCGAAAGCAGGTCGCCGCCCACCTCCGTCCAGGCGAGCCCGTTCACCTGGCCCACGCGCGGCTGCTTCCAGGCGATGCCGTAGGTGAAGCGGCGCACGCCGAGGTAATCCCCGACGTTGTCCTCCGTCACCGTGACGCACTTCGCCCTGCCCGTGCGGGTCTTCGTCTTCGGGTCTCCCATCATGATCGCCATCACCACCTTGCGGCAGATCTTGGAGATCTCGCGCTCGAGCCCGCGCACGCCCGCCTCGCGGGTGTAGTAGCGGATGATCGCGACGATCGCCGAGCGGTCGATCTTGAGCTCCTTGGCCTTGAGGCCGTTCATCCGCAGCTGCTTGGGGATGAGGTGCTCCTCGGCGATGTGGATCTTCTCCTCCTCGGTGTAGCCCGACAGGCTGATCACTTCCATGCGGTCGAGCAGCGCGGGCGGGATGTTGTAGGAGTTCGAGGTCGCCACGAACAGCACGTTCGAGAGGTCGAACTCCACCTCCGCGTAGTGGTCGGAGAACTTGCTGTTCTGCTCGGGGTCGAGCACCTCGAGCAGGGCGCTGGCCGGGTCGCCCCGGTAGTCCATGCCCATCTTGTCGACTTCGTCGAGCAGGAAGAGCGGATTGTTCACGCCCACCTTGATGAGGTTCTGCAGGATCTTGCCCGGCATCGAGCCCACGTAGGTGCGCCTGTGGCCGCGGATCTCGGCCTCGTCGTGCACGCCGCCCAGGGCGAGCCGCGTGAACTTGCGGCCCGTGGCCCGCGCGATCGACTCGCCCAGCGAGGTCTTGCCCACGCCCGGAGCGCCCACGAGGCAGAGGATCGGGGACTTCACCTTCTTCACCCGCGCCTGGACGGCCAGGTACTCGAGGATGCGCTCCTTCACCTTCTCAAGCCCGTAGTGGTCCTCGTCCAAAATCTTCTTCGCGCGCACGATGTCGGTCTGCACCTTCGTGTGCCGGCTCCAGGGCAGGCTGATCAGCGTGTCGAGATAGGCGCGCACGACGGTCGCCTCGGCCGACATCGGGCTCATCTGGCGCAGCTTCTTCAGCTCCGAGAAAGCCTTCTCCTCGCCCTCCTTGCTCATGCGGGCCGCGCGGATCTTCTTCTCGTACTCGGCGAGGTCGCCCTCGGCCTCGTCCTCTTCGCCGAGCTCCTTCTGGATCGCCTTGATCTGCTCGTTGAGGTAGTAGTCGCGCTGGTTCTTCTCCATCTGCTGCTTCACGCGGCCGTGGATGCGCTTCTCGATCTGCTGGATCTCGGTCTCGCCGCCCAGCAGCTCAAGCAGCTGCGTGAGCGTGCCCGTGAGCTGGTCGCTCTCGAGGAGCCGCTGCTTCTTCTCCACCGGGATTGGCAGCTGCTGCGCGACGACGTCGGCGAGCCGCATCGCGTCCTCGGTCTGAGAGACGCTTCGCACGAGGTCTTCCGGGATCTTCGGGTTGAGGCCCGCGTAGGTCGTGAAGGCGTCGATCACCGCGCGGCGCAGCGCCTCGGTCTCCGAGGGGTCGCTGTCGGCCATCGGGCGGGGCGAGGCCGCGGCCGTGAGGTAGCCGTCGAGCTCGAGCACGCGGCTCACGTCGACGCGCTCCTTGCCCTCCACCAGGATCTTCACCGTCTGGTCGGGCAGCCGCAGCATCTGCAGCACCTGCCCCACGCAGCCCACGGTGAAGAGGTCCTGCGAGGCAGGATCGTCGATCTGGCCGTTGCGCTGCGCGACAAGGAGGATGCGCTTGTCGCGGTTCATGGCCGTTTCGACCGCCTTGATCGATTTGGCCCTTCCCATGAAGAGAGTGATCACCATGCGCGGAAACACGACGATGTCGCGCAGCGGCAGAAGCGGCAGCACGTTAGGCATGCTGGATTGCGTCCTAGTTGTCATTCAAAAATTCTTTCCAAAACAATGGCCTTAGCCGGATTCCGGGCAGAATCCCGCCTTTTTCCGGCAGCAGGCCCGATACAGCCCATATGGGGGCGGAGGGCTCGTTTTTCAAGGCCCCCGGGCCTCCTTTTTTCCCATTCTAGCGGCGAAGGGAAAAGGGCCCGAGGCCTTCCCGGAAAAGGGAAGGCGCGGGGCAGCCGCCCCGCGGCCCTTATTTCTTCAGGACGAGCTGCGGGCCGGCGCTTTTTCCTTCGACCGCGTCCTCGTCCACGATGACGCGCTCGACGTCGGTGCGCGACGGGATCTCGAACATCGTGTCAAGCAGCAGCCCCTCGACGATCGAGCGCAGCCCGCGCGCGCCGGTCCTGCGCTTGATCGCCCGCTGCGCGATCGCGCGCAGGGCCCCGGGGGTGAACTCGAGCTTCACCCCCTCGTTCGCAAAGAGCGCCTGGTACTGCTTCACGAGCGCGTTCCGGGGCTCGGTGAGGATCGCAACCAGCGCCTTCTCGTCGAGCTCCGAGAGCACCGCGATCACGGGCAGACGCCCCACGAGCTCGGGGATGAGCCCGTAGCGCACGAGGTCCTGCGCCTCGAGCCGCCCGAGCAGGTCGTTCAGGGGCTCGTCGCGGCGGCTCTTCACCTCCGCTCCGAAGCCGATCCCGCTTTTTTCCGTGCGGCCGCGCACGATCTTCTCCAGCCCGTCGAAGGCGCCCCCGCAGATGAAGAGGATGTTGGTCGTGTCGACCGGGATCATCTGCTTGCCGGGATTCTTGCGCCCGCCCTGCGCGGGCACGTTCGCCACCGTGCCCTCGATCAGCTTGAGAAGGGCCTGCTGGACGCCCTCGCCCGAGACGTCGCGGGTGATCGAGGGGTTCTCGCTCTTGCGGGCGATCTTGTCGATTTCGTCGAGGTAGACGATGCCGCGCTGGGCGCGCTCGACGTCGCCGTCGGCCGCCTGCAGCAGCTTCGAGATGATGTTCTCGACGTCCTCGCCCACGTAGCCCGCCTCGGTGAGCGTCGTGGCGTCGGCGATCGCAAACGGCACGTCAAGCCGCCGGGCAAGCGTCTGGGCGAGCAGCGTCTTGCCCGAGCCCGTGGGCCCCACGAGCAGGATGTTGCTCTTTTGCAGCTCCACGTCCCGTTTTTCGTCCTTAAGGCTCCTCAGGCGCTGGTAGTGGTTGCGCACCGCGACGGCAAGCGTCTTCTTCGCCCGCTCCTGCCCGATCACGTACGCGTTGAGATGCTCGTAGATCTCCTTCGGGGTCGGGATCGGCTTTTCGGCGGGCTCGGCCGCGGCCGGCTCCTGAGGCTTTTCCTGCCCGCCCGCGGCGGAGCCCTTCTCCTCGGACTCGAGCAGCGAGGCGAGCTCGCGCGTGCAGTCGTCGCAGATGAAGACCCCGTTCGCGCCGAACAGGTGCTTCACCTCTTTTTCCCCGCGCCCGCAGAACACGCACCTGCGTTCGCCGCTGTTGTTCTCATTGCCGCTCATCGCGTTTTACTCCCGGAGCCTGCCGCTCCGAATGTCTGAAATGCCGCCCCAGAGGCGCCGGCCCGGGGCGTGAAAAGCCCGGGGGCTGCGCGCCTCCCGGGCTTTCTGGGAATGCTTTCCCCGCCGGAAAAAAGGCAGGGAGGGAAGGCCGCTTCAGCGGACTTCGCCGCGCCGCACGAAGATGTGGTCGATCAGGCCGTAGGCCTTCGCCTCTTCGGGGTTCATGAAGTTGTCCCGGTCGGTGTCCCTCTGGATCGCCTCGAGGGGCTGCCCGGTGCGCTCCGCGAGGATCTGGTTGAGCTCGCGCTTGAGGTACAGGATTTCGTTCGCCTGGATCTCAATGTCGCTTGCCATGCCCTGGGAGCCGCCCGAAGGCTGGTGGATCATGATCCGCGAGTGCGGCAGCGCGTAGCGCTTGCCCTTCGCGCCGGCCGCGAGCAGGAAGGCTCCCATGCTCGCCGCCATGCCGAAGCAGATCGTGTTCACGTCGGGCTTGATGAACTGCATGGTGTCGTAGATCCCGAGGCCGGCGTAGACGCTGCCCCCGGGGCTGTCGATGTACAGCGAGATGTCCTTGTCGGGATTCTCGCTTTCCAGAAAGAGCAGCTGCGCCACCACCAGGTTCGCCGATTCCTCGGTCACGGGACCGTTGAGGAACACCACGCGGTCACGCAGCAGCCTGGAGTAGATGTCAAACGAGCGTTCGCCCCGGCCGCTCTGCTCAATGACCATCGGGACGAGGTTCATGCCCATCGGATTGCTTCTCTTCATGCTGCCGCCTTTTCCTTTGTGCCTTCCTGATTTTTCCGGCCTTGCGCCCGCCCTCAGGCGGCGCGGCCCATCAGGGTGTTGAAGTCGATCGCCTCGTCGGCGGTCTTCGACTTGCCGAGGACGAAATCGACCAGGTTGTTCTCGATCACCGCGGCGGAGAGCTCCGCGTAGCGGTTCTCGTCCTTCAGGTACCAGTCCGTCACCTCCTCGGGCTTCTCATAGGCGGAAGCCATCTCGGCGGCGAAAGCCTTCACCTGCTCGGGCGTGCTCTGGATCTTGTTGTCGGCGATCAGCTTGGAGACGATCAGTCCGAGGCGCACGCGGCGCTGGGCCTGGGAGGTGAAGTTCTTCGGGTCGAACGGGATCTTCGAGACGTCGAGTCCGCGGGAGGCGAGGTTCTGGCGGTACTCGCTGGTGATGCGCTTCGCCTCGTCCTCGACCATCACCTGAGGGAGGTCAAACTTCGCGAGGTCCAGCAGCGCGGAGAAGACGCCTTCCTTGGTGCGGGCGTTGAGGCGGCTCTTCACCTCGCGCTTCAGGTTCTCCTCGACTTCCTTCTTGAGCTTGTCGACGCCTTCCTTGATGCCGAACTCGCTGGCGAACTTGTCATCGAGCGCGGGCAGCACGGGCTCGGAGACCTTCTTCACCGTCACGGTGAACTCGGCTTCCTTGCCGGAAAGCTCCTTCGCATAGCCCTCGGGGAAGGTGAGCTTGAAGGTCTTCGTCTCGCCCTTGGACATGCCGGTGACGGCCTGGTCGAACTCAGGCAGCATCTGGCCGGAGCCGAGCAGGAAGGAGAAGTCCTTGGCGGAGCCGCCCTCGAAGACCTTGCCGTCGATCTTGCCCTCGAAGTCGACCGTGACCTCGTCGTCCTTCTGGGAGGCGCGGTCCACTTCCTTGTAGGTGGCGCGCTGCTTGCGCATCACGTCGAGCGTGCTCGTCACTTCCTTGTCGGTCACTTCGCAGGTGTAGCGCTTGAGGGAGACCGCGGAGAAGTCCGGGGCCTCGATTTCAGGCAGCACTTCGAAGCGGGCGGTGAACTTGAGGTCGCTCTTGCCGTCGGTGGGCATGTCCTTGGAAGGCTCGACCACGGGGGCGCCGGCCAGCCTGTAGGAGCCGTCGGCGACCGCCTTGTCGACCGCCTGGCCCACGAGCTGGTTGAGCGCGTCGCCGTAGGCTTCCTGGCCGTACATGCCGCGCACGATGTTCATCGGGACGTGGCCGCGGCGGAAGCCGTCGATGCGGGCGCGCTTCGCGTAGTCCTTCAGGCGCTTTTCGGTCTCGGCGCTGAGGGCCTGCTGCGAGACGGTGACCTCGACGGTGCGCTCGAGCGGGTTCACCGGGGCGGTGACCGAGCTCTGCTCGGCCTTCGGGGCCTCGGCCGCTTCGGTCTTCTCAGCCGGCGCGGCCGCAGCGGGCTCCTCGGCCTTCGGGGCGGCCTTTTCAGCCTTTTCCGCCTTCTTGGCGGCCTTCTTCTCTTCGTCCTTGACTTTTTCAGCCTTCTTAGCCATGTTGCACTTTCCTTCCAGTGGGTTCAAAGAGGTGACCCCGGTGAACCCTGATTTAATGTGACCTTCGTCCATTCGGGCGCGGAGAGCGCGGCCCCGGAGGCGGAGGGATGGTCCTGCCCGGTTTTAGGGGGGCTTTCCTGGAAAGCCGCTCCCGGCCGGACGGAAACGATGAATTATATTTCAAAAGAAGAAGATCCGCCCGGGCTCAGCGTTTCGCGCGAAAGCCCCGCCCGCCCGGGGCCGCGGGCCCTTCTGAAACATGCGTCGGAGCGCCCTCCTTCGACTAAACTTGACCGCGGTGTTTACCTTCCTCGCAACTGGCCGGCGCGGCCCCCTTGAGGCGCGCCGGAAAGGGTCTTTGTCATGCTTGCATTGAAACTCACCGCCAAGGACACCGTGGCCACCGCGCTCGACGACGCGAAGCCCGGCGACCGCATCGAGCTCCTGCTCCACGGGGAGGACCGCCGCGAGGCGGTGACCGCCCAGGAGCCGATTCCCTTTGGATTCAAGGTCTGCGCCGCGCCCATGAAGAAGGGCGACCCGGTGATCAAGTACGGGCTGCCCATCGGGCGCGCGACGCGCGACATCCGGGCGGGCGAGCTCGTCCACGTGCACAACATCGAAGGCTGCCGCGGCCGCGGGGACCTGGAGGAAAAGAAATGAGCGAAAAGACTTTTCTCGGCTACATGAGGCCCGACGGCCACGCGGGCGCCCGCAACTGCGTGCTCATCATGCCCGTCGTGCGCTCGCTCAACTTCATCGCCTCCAACGTCGCGCGGATGACGCGCATGACGCGCCACTTCGAGATCCCGGCCGAGACCGGGCGCCCGGAGAAGGACCGCGAGACGATCGCCCGCACGATGATCGGCCTCATGCACAACCCGAACGTGGGCGGCGTGCTGCTGCTCGCGATCAAGCCGGCCGCCTCCTCGGCCTACAAGAACATGGGCATCGAGCGCTTCATCGCCGAGGCGGAGAAGACCGGCCGCCCCTGGCGCGTCGTCTACCTCACCGAAAGCGGCGGCAGCTACGGGCTGCTGGGCGAGGCGCTGCGCGCCGCCCGCGAGCTCATCGTCACCGTTTCGGGCGCGCGCCGCACGCCCTGCCCGCTCTCCTCGCTCACCCTCGCAGTGAAGTGCGGCACCTCGGACGCCACCTCGGGGATCGCCGGCAACCCCTGCGTCGGCGCGGCCTTCGACCGCGTGGTGAACGCGGGCGGCACGGCCTTCTTCTCCGAGACCACCGAGATCATCGGCGCCGAGAACCTCGTGGCCGCGCGCGCCGCGACCCCGGAGGTGGGACAGAAGATCCTCGCCGCCGCGAAGCGCTGGGAGGACAAGGCGCTCTCGACCGGCGAGGACATCCGCGAGATCAACCCGATTCCGGCCAACATCGCGGCCGGCATCTCGACCCTTGAGGAAAAGTCGCTCGGGGCGATCGCAAAGAGCGGCCACGCCCGGATCGAGGACGTGCTGCAGTACGCGCAGCGCCCCGCGGGCCACGGCCTGTACTTCATCGACGCGTGGATGTCGTCGCTGTCGCTGCCGCTTTGCTTCGCGGCAAGCGGCGCCGCGATCGTGCTCTACCAGATGGGAGGCGGCGCGATGCCCAACCACCCGATGATGCCCGCCATCAACCCGACGGTGGTCTCGCCCTTCCTCTACGTGACCGGGAACAAGAACGCCTACGCCCGCTCGCCGGACAACTTCGACTTCAACTCCTCGCCGATCATGGCGGGCGAGATCTCGATCGCCGACGAGGGCGAGAAGCTCCTCGACCACCTGCTCGAGATCGGCTCCGGAACGCTCACGCGCATGGAGACGCTCAACTACGCCGAGCAGCTCGAGGTCTTCATGGAGGGGCCCGTGCTCTAGCAGGGCCCCTGTGGGCGGGAGCCCCGCCCGCGGGGAGTAAAGAAACGCAACTTTCCCGCGCAGGCGGGGGCTTTCCGCGGCGCCGCGGCATAAAATAAGCGGCGCCGCGATTTCTCACCCCACCCGGTACGGGCGGCCCGGGTCTTGACGCTTTCAGCCTATGGATCATCTGAAAAAAATCTGGCTTACGGCGGCGGGAGCCTGCGCAGCGCTTTTTGCCACGATAGCGCTCGCCCAGGATCCCATCACGGAGTTCCTGCTGCATTCCAACACGGCCACGGCCCGGGTGCCGCCCGCGCCGCGCGCCTCAAGCGCCGCGCAGGCCGCCTCGGCCCCCGCCGCCTCGGGCGACGACAGCCTGGTGCTCGAGCCCGAGTTCGACGGCAGGAAAAAAACCTCGGAGGACGTCGCCCGGCGCTTCCAGGAGGTGAAGGGCCTCATGGAGCGGGTCTGCAGCCAGCCCTCCAACCAGCCCTATTTCGCGAAGACCCCGTGCATCGCCACCTCGCTCACCGACAGCCAGGCCTCCGACGCATCCAAGGCGACCGCGCAGGAGGTTCAGGCCGCCCGGCGCGTGTTCCAGCAGATTGACGCGATCAATGAGAAAACGAGGAAAATCATGATCGCAAGCGGCCAGGACGCGCACGAGAACGCGGTCCGCAGCTCCCAGACCCGGCTCGACCCCAAGGTGAAGGAAAACCAGGACGCGCTGCTCACGGGGCGGCGCAGCTGGGGGGAATACAACCGGGCGCGGCTCGAGCTCACGCGCAGAGTTCGCTGAAAAAAGCTCCGGGGGCGGACCCCGCCCGCGGCGCGCAGCCTCTTTTTTGATTTTTGGACAAAGGCGTTTTTTATGGACACCCTCAACCGTTTCTTCGGCATCAGCGCGGCCGGCTCTACCGTGAAGCGCGAGATTCTCGCAGGCCTCACGACCTTCATCACGATGTGCTACCTGCTCGCGGTGGTGCCGGGCATGCTTACGCACACGGGCCTTTCCTTCGGCGACGCCTTCGTCTCGACGGTCTGGATCACCGTGATCGCAACGCTCGTCATGGGGCTGTGGGCCAACTTCCCTGTCGCCGTCGCCCCGGGGCTCGGCATCAGCGCCTTCTTCTCCTTCATGGTCTGCGGGCCGATGGGCTACAGCTGGCAGACGGGCTTCGCCGCGGTCCTCGTCTCGGGCGTCATTTTCGCGATCCTCACCTTCACCAAGATCCGCCAGCTCATCATCAACTCGGTGCCCGCCGCCATGAAGGCGGCCATTCCGGCCGGCATCGGGCTTTTCATCGCCTTCATCGGGATGAAGAACTGCGGCCTCATCGTCTCCGACCCCTCGACCTTCGTCGCGCTGGGCAAAATGACCAGCCCGCCGGTGTACCTCACGCTGCTGTGCGTGATCCTGATCGGGGTGCTGATCGCAAAGAACGTCACCGGGGCGATGATTCTCGGCATGGCCGCCGTCACCGCGCTGGGCTTTCTCACCGGGGCCTCGCCCGCCCCCGACCTCGCGAAGGGCTTTTCCGAGCCCCTGCACTTCTTCCCCTCGGCCACCTTCCTGAAGCTCGACTTCAACGGGCTGATGCAGCACAGCATGATCACGGTGCTCTTCACGCTGTGCTTCGTGGACCTCTTTGACAACCTGGGCACGCTGATCGGCGTGTGCTCCAAGGCGGGCTACATCCAGAAAGACGGCACCATCCGCGGCATCGACCGCGCCCTGATGGCCGACTCCGTCGGGACGATCTGCTCGGGGCTGCTCGGCTGCACCACCGCGACGACCTACCTCGAGAGCGTCTCGGGCGTGTCGGCGGGCGGCCGCACGGGGCTCACGGCGCTCACGGTCGCAGTGCTTTTCGCGCTGTCGCTGTTTCTCGCCCCGGTGCTCGCCCTCGTGCCCGTCTACGCCACCTCGGCCGCCCTCATCATCGTGGGGGCCATGATGCTGGGGACGCTGAAGAGCGTGCGCTGGGACGACTTCACCGACGCGCTTCCCGCCTTCCTCACCGTGATCACCATGCCGCTCACCTTCAACATCGCAACCGGCCTGGGCATCGGGTTCATCTCGTTTTTCCTGCTCAAGCTGCTGAGCGGCCGCAGGGCCGAGGTGAACGTGACGCTGGGCGTGCTCGCGGCGCTGTTCGTGGTGAGCTTCGCGCTGCGCTGAAGAAAAAGCGCCCGACCGCCGCAGGGAGAGCCTTTTCCCTTTTCAAAGGCTCTCCCTTCTTTTGTCTCCCGAGCCCGCCCGGGCGACCTTAAAATACCTGCTTTCCCCTTCCTTTTCCTTCACTGCGCAGCCTCATGATTTCACGCCGGAAACTGCTTCAGATCGCGCTGGCCTCGCCGCTGGCCGCGGGCGGCGCCCCGGCCCTCGCGCAGCAGCGGGCCTTCACGCTCGCCTTCTGCGGCGACATCATGATGGGCTCCACGTTCCCGGGCGAGGCCCTGCCCGAGCACGACGGGCAGAAGCTCTTTGCCGACGCCGCGCCGGTCTTGCGCTCGGCCGACCTCGCCTTCGGGAATCTCGAGGGGACGCTGCTCGAGGGCGGGGAAACGCAGAAGGTCCCCTCGCCCACGACCTACGCCTTCCGCACGCCCGTGCGCTACGCGCGGTATCTGAAGGAAGCCGGGTTCGACTTTCTGTCGCTCGCGAACAACCACGCGGGCGACTTCGGCGAGGAAGGCATGGACTCGACGCAGCGGTGCCTGCGCGAGCAGGGGATCGCCTTCGCGGGCATCCGGGGCCGCTGCGAATACGCCCTGATCGAAAGGGGCGGAGTGCGCTTCGGCGTGGCGGCCTTCGGGCACAACTCCTATACGCTCAGGCACGGCGACGAGGCCGAGGTCCGCCGGATTCTGGCCGCGCTGCGGCGCCGCGCCGACCTCATCGTCGTCTCCTTCCACGGGGGAGCCGAAGGCCGCGACCGGGCCCGGCTGCCCTACGGTGAAGAGATCTTTCTCAACGAGAAGCGCGGCAGCCTCAGGCAGTTCGCCCATCTGTGCGTCGACCTCGGGGCCGACGCCGTCTTCGGCCACGGCCCCCACGTTCCGAGGGCGGTCGAAGTCTACAAGGGGCGCTTCATCGCCTACAGCCTCGGCAACTTCTGCACCCCTTACATGGTGAGCCTCAAGGGCATCAGCGGGCTCGCCCCCGTGATCGAAATCCGGATGAGCGCCAGCGGCCGCTTCCTTTCAGGGCAGATTTACTCGTTCCGCCAGATCCGCGGCGTGGGCCCGAGGCTGGATCCCGGGCTCGGGGCCGCAAAGCTCATCAAAACCCTCTCCGAGGAGGACATCAGCCCGCGCTTTTTCACGATCGACGACTCGGGCAGGATCCTGCCCGCCGCAGCGGCGGCGCCTGCCCCGGCGCCCGTGCAGGCGCCCGCGGCCGAGCCCGCCGGAGGGCCCTCCGGAGAGAGCGCGGAGCCCGAGGATCCGAGGATCGGCGAGGACATCCTGATCGAAGAGCCGGCGCCCGAAGCCGCCCCCTGAGGCGAGGGCTTCCCGCGCGGTGAGATCCCTCCCCGGCCTCTTTCGGCTAAAGCAGTTTAGCCGCTTGCATCGGTGTTACCACTTAATTTCAAAGAACTAGGAGCCGGCGTCCGTAGACTCTTCTTTATAGGTTCATAAACGACAGCGGCCTTCAGCCTGAGCCGAAGAGCCGCTTTGGGGAGTTGTTTTTTCCGGCCGGGGACGGTGTGAGAACGCCCGGGCCGAAGGAGGAACGCCGTGAGCAACAGAACGCTCGGCTGGTACGCCGCCATTGAGCGTCCGTTCGACCAGCCCTGGGATCTGGAGCACCCGGTGCCTGATCCCATCGTCCCCTGGATCACCCACAGCCTGCACCCGAAGCTCTACAGCCTCATTGAAAAAATCGGGACGCCCAGAGCCCTGAAGGCCGAAGAGCCCCTGATCCAGCCCGGCGAACCCGTGAATCAGGTGATCGTCGTCGCTAAAGGAGTGACCGGCCGCGAAGTGGGGCAGATTTCAGGCGCCATCGCGATCTCGCCGCCGCGCCACATCGCCTGCGGCAACCTCAATTTCCTCACGTCCCTGCCCTGCATCGGCCGCTATTTCGCTCTTGTGGACTCGACGGTGATCCAGGTGCCGCAGAAGCTGCTCCGGGGCATCCTGCAAAATGACCGGGAGACCGCCTGGCTCTTCTCGGTCCAGGCCGAGCTGTGCACGCTCTCGGACCGGATGGGCTTTGCCATCTACACGATCCCGGTGGAAGACCGGCTGAAGGCGTTTTTCATCGCCTGGGCGCGCAACTACGGCCGCTTCGCGCAGGACGCCTCCGGCGCCGGATGGTGCGTCATGCCCTCCACCGTGCAGAGGAAGTACATCGCCTCGGTCGCCAACACCTCCCGCGTCTCGCTCGACAAAACGATGAGGGCCTGGAGGGAATCCGGGGCCTATGTCTCCCAGGGCTCCTCGATCTGCATGAAGACCTCGCTCCTCGAGCCGGTCTACCGCTGGATGTCCGACATGGAGGACAACGCCGAAATCCGGCGTCCGCCCACCTTCCTCGAGTTCATCAGGGACATTGAAGCCCGGCGGCAGGCCGCGGGCTTCAAGCCCGTTTCGCTCGGCTGGTAGGAGCCTGGACCCCCTTCTCCCCGGAAAGGCTGAAGGGGCCGCTGCCGCGGCCCGCGGGCAAAGTCTGCCCGTCCGAGAGGATGGAAAAGATGTTGCGTAATAACAACGCCAGCGGGGGCCATGAAATACGCCGCATTTTCAGCAATTTACAAAAATTTTCAGGGCGCGGCGGCTGATTCTGGCCGGCTAAACCGGTTTAGCTACTCACTACAGGGTTATTGCTTAATTCTGAAGAATAATCATTCCCCCGCCCATACACTCGGACGTGAGGGGCGGAAAAACCTCCGCCCCTGCGAGTTTCAGAGGCTGGCGCGGTAACCGGCCGACTCGAAAACACCTCAAGAGAGAGAAAAACATGAAAAGAAACCTGATCGCGGCCGCCCTGCTCAGCGGCTTTGCCGGCGCTGCCCTCGCGGCTCCTTCCGTGACCCTCTACGGGCTCATCGACACGAGTCTGAGCTACGTGCACACCCACTCCGACGTGAAGGGCGTGGACTCCACCGACACCTTCTCCATGGAAAACGGCCAGGAGTTCGGCTCCCGCTGGGGCCTGCGCGGCACGGAGCGCTTTGACAGCGGCGTGACCGTGGGCTTCACGCTCGAGTCCGGGTTCGAGTCCGACACCGGTCTGTCCGACACGAAGCAGAACGACCGCCTCTTCGGGCGCGAGGCCTCGCTGAGCGTTTCCGGCCGGTACGGCACGCTGTGGGCCGGGCGCCTGCCGATCTTCGGCAGCGTGCTGGGCGCGAACGGCCTGTTCCGCGCGATCGACCCGATCTTCGCGAACTACACCTCGGGGCTCGGCTCCGGATTTGCCACGGCTTCGAGCTGGACGCGCGTCGACAACGCCCTGTCCTACCGCTCCCCGACCTTCGCGGGCTTCACGGGCTACGCGATGTACTCCTTCAAGAACGACGCCAAGGTGAACACCGCCTACGCCGAGAACAAGGCGGCCGTCGACCGCTACGGCTCTCTCGCCGTCCGCTACAAGGGCGACAACCTTGAGGCCGTGCTGGTTGCCGACACCACGCTCTGGGGCAATGCGACCTACGGCCACGCCGACGACGGCTGGACGGTCACCCTCGGCGGCAACTACAAGTTCAGCAACGGCCTCAAGCTGATCGCCTTCGGCCAGTACTTCGACAAGATGTTCCACAACGCCAACGCGCGCGCCGGCGTCGTGAGGAGCGGCCTCATGGCCTTCACCAACAACGCGGGCTACGGCCAGGTCGACGGCTGGGGCGCGAGCCTCGGCGTGAACTATCCGCTCTTTGGCGGCACGGTCAAATTCGCGGTGAACTACCGCGACATGGACAACCAGACGGGCTACGACTTCAACCGCTGGACGGTGGCCGGCGCCTATGACTACGAGCTCTCCAAGCGCACGAGCCTTTACGCCCTCGCCGGCTTCAGCCAGGAGAAGATCAAGAAGAACGGCGAGAGCGTCAAGCCGAACGGCTGCCAGGCCACCGTCGGCCTGCTCCACCGCTTTTGAGCGCCGGGGGCTCCTGCCTTCAGCGTTAACCCGCATTTAATCGGCCTAAATGCTTAGCCGGATAAACCGAAAGCACTAGATAGAATTTTCAATGAGTCAGGAGAAATTCTTCTTTTTCGGTATATCCGGCTATTTTTAAAGGACAAAAAAATGGCTTCTCTTTCCCGTCGTCATTTCCTGGGCGGCGCCGCTGCGGGCGCCGTGACCGCCGGCCTCGCTGCCGTCTCGACCAGCGCTGCCGCGCTTTCCCCCAAGATGCCCCAGAAATGGGACGAAACCGTTGACTTCCTCGTGATCGGCACGGGCTTCGCCGGGCTGGGCGGCGCGCTCGAAGCGCACCAGCAGGGCATCAAAAACGTGCTCGTCGTCGACAAGATGCCCACCGCCGGCGGCAACTCCATCATCAACGGCGGCGCTGTGGCCGCGGCCGGCACCGACATGCAGAAGGCGGCCGGCATCAAGGACAGCCCCGACCTCCTCTACAAGGACATCATGAAGGCGGGCGGCGGACTCTGCCACCCGGAGCTCGCCCGCCACATCGCCGACAGCTCGGTTGAGAACTTCTACTGGCTGCGCGACAAGATCGGCGTCAAGTTCCAGGCCGTCACCTATCACGGCGGCCACTCCGTGAAGCGCTCCCACGCTGTGACGAGCCACCGCGGCGACGGCTTCATCCTGCCGATGCTCGCCAAGTGCAAGGAATACGGCATCCCGGTGCGGCTGCGCACCTTTGTCGAGGAAATCATCGAGGACGACCAGGGCCGCGTGGTCGGCGTCAAGGTCCGCGAGAAGTACCGCTTCCCCCGCGCGAACTCCGGCACCGTGAAGTACATCCGCTCCAACAAGGGGGTGCTGCTCGCCTCGGGCGGCTTCGCGCAGAACGTCACGATGCGCATGAGCCACGACCCGCGCCTCACCGCCGCCTTCACTTCCACGAACCAGCCCGGCGCCACGGGCGAGGTAATTCAGGAGGCCCAGTTCCTCGGGGCGAACACCGTCCAGATGGACTGGATCCAGCTCGGGCCCTGGACCAGCCCGGACGAAAGCGGCTTCGGACTGTGCCCGCTCGTCACCGAGGCCACCGTGGGCTACGGCCCGATGATCGACCCCGCCACGGCCCGCCGCTTCGTGATGGAGACCGGCAACCGCAAGGTGCGCGCCGACGCAATCGTCGCGATCGGGCACCCGGTCATCATGTACACCAATGAAAAGAACATCATGAATCAGGTGGTGAACCACAACATGACCCCGGCCATGTTCGAGAAGGTCCAGGCCTCCGGCGTGGTGCACAAGTTCAACACCCTCAAGGAACTCGCGGCCTTCTACAAGGTCGACTACAACGCCCTTATGAAGGAGAACGACAAGTTCAACTCCTACATGAAGGCGATGAAGGACCCGGAATTCAACTGCAAGTTCTTCAAGGACGGCGTCCCCAACGAGGAAGGCAAGGGCCCGTTCTACGGCTGGAGGCTCTGGCCGCGCGTCCACCACTGCATGGGCGGTCTCGAGATCAATAACAAGGCGCAGGTGCTCGACGCCCGCCACAACGTGATCCCCGGCCTCTATGCGGCAGGCGAGGCGACCGGCGGCGTGCACGGCATGGTGCGCCTCGGCACGGTCGCGGTGGCCGACTGCATCATCTTCGGCCGCACCGCTGCCCGCACGGCTAAAGGCTACCAGGCCTGATCCCCTGGCGGGCTCCCAGTGAAGGATCGGCTCCCTCTCCGGCCTTTCCTTCACGGCCCGGCCCTGCGCCGGGCTTTTCTTTCAATGGAGACTCTTCTTTCAGATTGCAGGTCAGACCACACAAGGGACTTTAGTTCTAAGTATTAACGCTAATAATCGAGTTCAGCCCAGTTCGAATGCTGTAATCTGATAAAAGTAGAAAAAAGAAGCCCTAAGCTTCAAAAAAAATAAGCTTCCCATCAAGGAGATGGACCCATGAAGTTCTCAGCAAAACTCGCTATAGCCTCCATGCTCTTAGCCTTCGCCGCTTCCAGCGCCTTTGCCGCAGGCGGCAATTTCGGCGCCGACAAGCACATCAAGGCCGGGCTGAAGTGCGAATCCTGCCACGGACCGGACAAAAAGATTGAAACTCCCGAAAAGGAGCAGTGCATCAAGTGCCACGATCCGAAGAAACTCGCGGAAAAGACCAAGAACGTCAAGCCCACCAATCCGCATGACTCTCCGCACTACCATCAGGACCTCGAGTGCACGCTGTGCCATCTGCAGCATGAAAAGCCCGAGATCTACTGCAATCAGTGCCATAAGTTCGATTTCAAGATGCCCTGAAATCCGGCGATAAAGCCCTGAACCAGGCCCCGCCTCAGATCCTTGAGCGCGGGGCATTTCTTTCCGCAGGCCAGCCGGAGGCGGCGGCCCCTTTCCCCCTGCGGCGGGATTCCGCATGGCGTTTTGTCGCAGTCTGACAAGGATTTATTCAGACAGCGGTGGGAAAATGGCCTTAGAACGGAAAACCCGTTCAAGGGAGCCGGGAAATGACGCGGCGAAGCTTAAACGGGGCAAACGGGAGGTCCTCATGATGAGAACGGCGGCATGCGCCTTGCTGCTAGCGGCATCGGTCTTTTTATCCTCTGCCCAGGCGGTCTGCTTCGACCCGCAGCCGATCGGGTGGGACACCGTCGATGGGGATTACAGGAAATTCGGCGAACTGCGCTTTCCCTGCGGCGACTTGTCCGAGTCCATCGTCAAGGGCTCGAAGCTGACGACCACGAAACTCGACAACGCCGTATCGATAGAAATTACAAGTCTGGAATTCACCTGGAGCCAGGGCGTGAAGGCGGGGGTCATCATCCCGGCGAAAAAGAACCTGAAGTTCTCGAAGCAGTGCGAGCCGAAAATCTCGGTGGACATATCAAGAGGAGGCGGCAGGACAGACCCAGGCTTCGGAGAAGAGTATCCCTGCGGAGCCTACACGACGATGGCGGCCTACAGGAAGGCCCTGAGGAACGCACCCCCGAAGGCGGATCCGGTGCCCGGCTCCGAGGGCTTCGAATACAGCACGGACAGCTACGGGCAGATGACGCTCCGAGACCGCGCGACAGGCGTCGAATACACCTGTCGGGACGGCTACTGCAGCCGGTAGCCTCCGGCGGCGGCCTCACCGCCCTCTCCTGAAGCCGCACGCTTAAAAGCAGGGCCCCGCCGCAGCGGGGCCCTTTGGTCGATACCGTCCCCGGAAGAAAGTCTGAGGAGGTCAGGATCCCTTGAAGCTGAAGACCCGCACAGGCTGCTCCTCAGGGTCCGGCTCCGGCAGAGGCTGGACGGGGCGCCCCGCCATCTGCTCGCGGGCCACCGACATGAAAAGCTTCACGCGGTTGCTCACGTTCGCCTCCGAGTTTCCCGCCTCGAAGTCGATCGCCATCAGGTTGGACTCCGGGTGCTTCTCGCGGATCGCCTTGATCACGCCCTTGCCGGTGACGTGGTTGGGCAGGCAGCCGAACGGCTGCAGGCACAGCACGTTGGTGACGCCGTTCGTGATGAACTCCAGCATCTCGGCGGTGAGCAGCCAGCCCTCGCCCGCCTGCTCGCCGAGCGACACGAGCCCGTGCACCGACTGCTGCAGGCGCTGGAAATCCGAAACGGGGAAATAAGGCGTGCCCCTGAGGGCCTCGCGCATGGCGTTTCTCGCGGAGTCGAGCCGGTTGAGGAAGAAGCGGCTCGTGATCGCCTTGATGAAGGGGCCGTTTAAGAACCGGTGCTGCAGCACGTTGTCCGACAGGCAGTAGAGGAAGAAGTCGGCCATATCGGTGAGCACCGGCTCGCCCCCCTCCTTCATGATGGTGTCGGTCAGGTGCCGGTTCGCGTCCGGGTGGTACTTGAGCAGGATCTCGCCCACGATGCCGACGCGCGGCTTCACGATGTCGTCGGTCGGGACGCTCGCGAACTCGCGCACCATGTTGATCATGGCGGGCCTGAAATCCGTGAAGTTGTTGTGGAAGGCGATCTCGCGCGCCCGCCGGGTCCACTTCGCGAGCATCTCGTCGGCGTCTCCCGGGCAGAGCTCGTGCGAGCGGGTCGCGAAATACAGCCTCTGGAGCATGTCGCCCAGCAACAGCCCCAGCACCATCCGCCGCATGGCGAGCGGCGAGAGCGAAAAGCCCGGCTGCTCGTTGAAGTTTCCGCCCGAAAGGGACACGATCGGGGTGTTTTTGAAGCCCTCTTCGGCCAGGGCCTTCTGCAGCAGCGCGATGTAGTTGGTCGCGCGGCAGGGGCCGCAGGTTTGCGCAAGCATCAGCGCGGTGTTGTCCGGATCGTATTTCCCGCTCTTGATGGCGTGCACAAGCTGCCCGATCGAGACGATCGCCGGATAGCAGGCGTCGTTGTTGACGAGCGTGAGGCCCGTCTCGATCGCCGACATCGACACCGTGGGGAGAAGCTTCACGCGGTAGCCGCTGCCCAGCAGCGCGGCCTCGATGATCGGAAAGTGAATCGGCGACATCTGGGGCGCGAGAATCGTGCGCGTCTTCCTCATGGAGCGCAGGAACACGGGCGGCGTCCAGTCGGGGGCGCTCTTTTCTTCAGGCGCGGACTCAATGCCCTTGTCCTCGGCCTCCTTCTTCTCGGCGACGGCGGCCAGCAGCGAGGCGATTCGGATCTTGGCCGGCCCGAGCGAGTCGCCCTCGTCGATCTTGAGCAGCGTGTGCAGCTTCCCCGCCTTGGCGAGGATCTGCGCGATTTGGTCGGAGGTGATGGCGTCGATCCCGCAGCCGAAGTTGGTGAGCTGCACGAGCTCCACCCCCGGCTCCTGCGCGGCGAGCGTCGCAACGCGGTACATGCGGGCGTGGAAGGCCCACTGGTTCACCACGCGGAGCTTTCCGGGGTCGGGGGCGAGGTGCGCGATCGAGTCCTCGGAGAGGACCGTGACGCCGAGCGACGCGATGTAATCCGGCAGCCCGTGGTTGATGTACGGATCGGCGTGATAGGGACGCCCGGCAATGAGAATCACGATGCGGCCCTTCGCCTGGGCCTCGGAGAGCATGTGCTCGCCTTCGCACTGCAGCTGGTGCTGCCAGCTCTCCATCGCCTTTTCAGCCGCCTTGACCGCGGGGGCGATTTCCCGCTCCGGGACGTCGGGGAAATTCTCGTGGATCACGCGCGCGACCACCTTCCCGTCGGAGAGCAGCACGAAGGGCGTCAGGATGACGGGCTTCCTGCCCTCGGGAAAGTCGGCATTGAGGCGCGCGACCTCAGGGTAGCCCGCCACCACTGGGCAGGCGAAGGTGTTGTCCGACTCTTTGAATTCCTTTCTCTCGCGGGGAACGCACGGGAACCAGATGCGTCCGACGCCGTGGGCTGCGAGCCAGTTGATGTGCCCGTGGGCGAGCTTGGCCGGGAAACACACGGACTGCGAAGGCATCGAGGTGAGCCCCGAGTCAAAGATGGACTTGCTCGACTCCGGCGAGAGCACCACCCGGAAGCCCAGCTTCGTAAAAAGCGTGAACCAGTACGGATAGTGCTCGTAGATGTTCAGCGCCCGGGGAATGCCGATCACGCCGCGCGGGGCCTTCTCTTCGGGCAGCGGCTCGCCCTGGAAGAGGTGCGCGAGCTTCCAGGCGTAGATGTTGTTGCCCACGTCGCGCTTTTTCCCCGCTCCGCCCTTCGCTCCGAAGTCGCAGCGGTTGCCGGAAATGAACTTGCGCCCGTTGGAGAACCTGTTCATCGTAAGCAGGCAGCGGTTGTTGCAGCCCTTGCAGTGGAAGGAGCGCGTGATGACGTCGAGCGTCTCCAGAGCCTCGGCCGAAAGCGTGGGCGCGGGCAGCGCGTCGCGTTCGGTCTTTTCCCGGGCGATCAGGGCGCAGCCGAAGGCTCCCATGAGCCCCGCGATGTCGGGCCTGAGCACCGTGCGGCCGAGCAGCAGCTCGAGCACCCGCAGCAGCGCGTCATTGATGAAGCTGCCGCCCTGGACCACCACGTGGTCGCCCAGCTCTTCGACCGAGCGCAGCCTCAGCACTTTATAGAGGGCGTTGCGGATCACGGAGTAGCACAGCCCGGCCGCGATGTCGCCGATGTCCGCGCCTTCCTTCTGGGCCTGCTTCACCCGGGAGTTCATGAACACCGTGCAGCGGGTCCCCAGGTCGGCGGGGTGGCGCGCGAAAAGCGCCTTCTTCACAAACTGGTCGAGCGTGAGCCCGAGGCTGCGGGCAAACGTCTGTATGAACGCGCCGCAGCCCGAGGAGCAGGCCTCGTTCAGCTTGACCTGCTCGATGATCCCGTGGTGCGTCTTCAGGCACTTCATGTCCTGGCCGCCGATGTCGATCACGTAGGTCGCTTCGGGGTCAAGGAACGAAGCCGCCTTCAGGTGCGCGATCGTCTCCACTTCGAAAAGCGGGGTTCCCAGCACGGCGGCCGCGAGCTCCGCTCCGTATCCGGTCGTGCAGATCCCGCGGATCCGCGCGCCCTCTGGAATGCCGTGCAGGAGCTCCACAACCTTCGGAACCAGCGTCTTCAGGACATCGCCCGAGTTCGTGCCGTACCAGGACGCGGCGATGCGGTTGTCGGAATCGAGCACTACGGCCTTCACCGTGGTCGAGCCGAGGTCCACGCCCATCCAGAGGTCGCCCTTTGCGGAGGCGAGCTCCGAGGTCGGCGTCTTCCGGCTGTTGTGCGCGGCCTTGAAGGCCTCGTACTCCGCCTCGTCCCTGAAAAGCGGCGCGAGCATGGTCGAGCCGCGGGCCGTCGGACGGTAGGCGCGCAGGCGGCGCAGCCACTCGGCAAGCGGCAGCTCCTCCGAGCTCTGCTCCTTCGTGCGGTTCGGGTCAAGGGCGGTGAGGGCAGCGCCCTGTGCCACCACAAACTGTCCCTGCTCGCAGTCGACGACGAATTCGGGGGTGAGTTTCAGCGTCTTGATGAAGCACTTCTTCAGCTCCGTGAGGAAGTGCAGCGGCCCTCCAAGGAAAGCGACGTGCCCGCGGATCGGCCGCCCGCAGGCGAGCCCTCCGATGGTCTGGTCGACGACGGCCTGGAGAATGGAAATGGCGATGTCCTCGCGCTTCGCGCCCGCATTGAGGAGCGGCACCACGTCGGTTTTGGCGAAAACGCCGCAGCGCGAGGCAATCGGGTAGGTGATGGTCGCGCCGGCCGCGAGGCTGTTCAGGCCGGAGGCGTCGGTGTTGAGCAGCGCCGCCATCTGGTCGATGAACGCGCCGGTGCCGCCGGCGCACACCTCGTTCATGCGCAGCTCCATGCCGTCGGTGAGATAGAGGATCTTGGCGTCCTCGCCCCCCAGCTCGATCGCCACGTCGGTCTCCGGCGCGAACCGGCGCAGGGCCGTGCTGGTGGAAATCACCTCCTGCACGAAGCCCGCCCCGATGCCCTGGGAAACATCCAGGGCGGCCGATCCGGTCATGGTGAGCCGGAAAACATCCGTGGGGTGCGATTCAAGGATCTTCTCGAGCAGTGCCGCCGCGGTTTCGCGCACAGCGGCTCCGTGGCGCCGGTATTCGCTCCCCACCATCCTGCCCTCGGCGTCAAGGAGCGCGTATTTCGCAGTTGTGGACCCAAGATCGAGGCCCAGGCTATACATCGTCACAACATCGTCTCCGGAAGCTGTTCGGGAAACTCCCCCGAAGTAAGCGGCCTGGATGGCGCACCAGCATCTAAAAGTTCAATTCGTTCATTCTGCTCAAAATGAAGAGCCGTTGGCAGATCCAAAGGATCCTAACTAACCCTTAGACATTTTTTAACGGGCAGAAAACGCAAGGCGGCCTCCAGCCGGAGCCTCGCCTTGCTAATTTTTGCAACATGGTATAAAAATGTACTCTTGATTGAAGGAAAGCGGGAGGGTCAGAGCTCCCTCCTTTTCGTCTTTGTCTCGACCTGTCCGAGTGGTGAAATCGGTAGACACTGGGGATTTAAAATCCCCTGCCGCAAGGCGTGAGGGTTCGAGCCCCTCCTCGGATACCACCTTGGTTCTTCTACACTCCTACCCGTTCATCTAAACCCCCGAAAATTAAGGCTTCTTGCCAAACGCACATCATCTGCGTTACTCTCGTTTCATCACGTTTCGTTTATCGTCATGGTGGCAGGGAGGGTGGCACGGTGGCAGGAAAAAGGGTGGCACAGAAATTAAAACTCTCGGATCCCGCGCAGCTTGCGGACGGGCTTTACAGCGTGGGGAATGGACTCTATTTACGGAAGCGCGGGGTGGCAGCGTCCTGGTATTTCAGATATACAGAGAACGCCCGGCGCCGGGAAATTGGCCTGGGCTCCGCATCCAGGCTCACGCCAACGGCAGCGAAGCGCTTGGCCGTGAAGCTGCGCGCGGACATAGCCGAGGGGAAGTTTCCTGGGCACGAGCAGCAGAAGAAGATCGTGCCAACATTCGGGCAGATATGGGAGCGTGCCGTCGACCACTTCGCCACGCTCAAGGCCTGGCGCTCTAGCTACACGGATGAGAAGTGGAGATCGTCGATCCGGCTTTACATGCTGCCGACGCTCGCAGCCAAGCGCGTGGACGAGATCACCAGGGACGACGTGATCAGTATCCTCGGGCCGGTGTGGCAGCACCACGCTGAGACCGGCCGCAAGATCCGCATGCGGCTCGAGGCAATACTGGACTACTGCGAGTTCAACGGCTGGAGGACGGGCGACAATCCGGCGCGCTGGCGCGGGAACCTGGACCAGGTCTTCCCGCCGCGCGTGCACCCTACCACGCACCTGATGGCCTACCCGTGGCGTGAGCTTCCGGCGCTCTGCCAGGCGCTCTCGGAGAGCAACTCGATCGGATTTAAAGCGATACTGTTCGGGACATTGACGGCGTCCAGGGCGAACGAATTCGTGCCTGCACGCTGGGAGGAGTTTGATTTCGACAGGAAGGTGTGGCTGATGCCGCGGAGGAAAGACGGTAAAGATTACCCGCACCGCGTGCCGCTTTCGGCCCAGGCTCTATCTATATTAGAGAGCCTGCCGCGCGAGGGGGAGTTCGTCTTCTCGCGCCTGGGGCGGGGGCACATATCAAAAGAGACGCCGCGGGTTCTGCTGCAGCGTCTCACTGGAAAGGGCTACACAATGCACGGCATGCGCAGCGCTTTCCGGGACTGGGGAGCTGAGAACGGAGAGGACTTCGTTCTCTGCGAGCTCGCGCTCTCGCACGCGGTCGGCAACGCAGTGACGTCAGCATACCTGCGCACCGACCAGCTCGATCAGCGTCGCCCTCTCATGCAGCGCTGGGCCGACTTTCTTTTGCCCGACGGATATAGTCCAGCACGTCTTTCTTCTGCCAGCGCATAATGCCGTCGAAGCGCACGGGCTGAGCGATACTTCCGGAAGCGCGCAGCCTGTCGAGCGTCGAGCGGCTGATGTCCAAGAAGTCCATGATGTCCGCCGCTTTGACCCAAACCTCGCCCGAGGCAGATGGATCAGCGAGTTTATTCTTGCCCGTCATTTTCTTTCTCCTTCTCCCGAAGTTTTATCGCGGCGTCCAGGCTGTTGCGCGCCAGGTGCCAGAAGTCAAGCGCAATTAAATGCAGCGGGTACGTGAGCTCGGTGCGGTCGCCAAGGGCTTTAATGTTGTCCTCTATCATCTGCTGCCGCTGAGGATCTATCGGCTCGTAGCCCGCATAGTGCTCGTCGATCCAATGCAAATACCACTGCGCTTTCCGCAAGTCCTCGTCGTACGCACCCTTGAAGGGCGCGCGCATGAGATACTTAACCGCGTTGCCCTTGGCGAAAGACATGTAGCCGACGATAGATATAACTTCATGGGGCAGCGAGTTATAGTGCGCCGGGTGGTCGATTTTCTCAGTATTCTCGGGCATGTCTGTTGCTCCTTTCCTGCTTGAAAACCTTGCGGTGAACCTGGGTTATGCGGTTGCGCTGCGTGCCGATCTCCCAGGACTGCCTATTGATGTCCAAGCGCATATCCTCGAGCGTTCGCTCCATGGCTTTCTTGTCGCGCTCGAGCGCCTCGATCCGATCACGCAGCCTGGCGAGCTCCTCGTGCAGCCCGTCGATCCGCGCTTTAGTCCTCCCGAATATCATCTTCTTCCTCCTCGTCCGACCGCTTGCCGAGAATTGCGCGCTCGAACCCAGGCGTTTTTGTAAGCTCGTATAGTCGGCGGGTCGACGCCCTGGCGCGGTTCACAAGCTTGTAGTAGTCGCGGGGCACGACGTTACCCATGCGGGCGTCGTAGTAAAGCGCGTTGCCTAGCGCTACCTCCAGTGCCTGATTAGCTGACATGATCTGCCAGCGCAGGGCCGCTAGAACCCGGGCCGGGGAAGTGCTTGGGTTCAAGATTGTCATGTCATTCATGATCCTCTCTCCTTGATTCAGTCCAGTAATCGTGCTGCCACAACGTGACGTCCGGGTCGGTCCTCGTCGGCGCTGCAATGGCCGGCGGCACGGGCTTGTCGAACATGTCGATAGTCTTCGTGTCCTTCTTCGCGACATCGTCGAAGTGACGCAGCAGAAGGCCGATCTGCGAAACGATCCGGGCGGCGTCCGCCCTCTTCTCCATGTCGTAAGCAAACATCAGGCTGCGCGTCTGGCTGTTGCGGAACAGCAGTCTGCCGCCGTCTTCCGTGAGCTCAATCGATACTGCTATCTGCATTCAATCCTCCACTTTGTCAAGATCCACGACGCGGCGCCTTAAGCCAGGCGTCTTCTTTATCTTTACGTCAACTGACGGCACAACTCTTACCGGCGCAGATGATGGGGCTACAGAATCTTCGACCAAGTGCACCGTCGTCCTCGCCTTCGCCTTCCGCGCGAGTTCGCGGATGCGCTTGATCTCGTCGTACTCGTAGGCCGTCGTGATCGCGCGATCGACCTCCTCTTCCGAGTAGCCCGTCTGTAGCGAGATGTCCCAGTTCGACAGTCCACTCAGCATCATCCCGACCATCAAGCCCTTCTCTGCGCGAGTGATCGTCTTCTGAACCAACTTTCTGCGCGCCGGATCTTCGTAGACCCCAAGCCGCTTCAGATGATTTGAGATAGTCGTTTGCGTGACTCCGAAGTGGTCGGCGAGCGCGCCGCACGAGGCGCCAGCTAGATAGCGGCGGCACATTTCTTTCAGCGCCTCTTTTGTTTCCAGCATTCCGGCGCCGCGGTGGGAATATGTTTGTATGCGCTTCGCGAGCGCTTCCAGCACAACAGGATCTGGGTTCATACATCCCCCTGCGCACGGTGCCGGCTGCGCTCCGGATCAAACCCCTGCGGATAGCGGGCACGCAGCTTGCTGATGTTCAGACGCATGACATCGCTCAGTTTCCAGCCTTGCGCGGTGCAGTACTCGGCCACGAACCACAGCAAATCCCCCAGTTCACGCTTCGCATGCTCAGGATCTGGCTCGTGCCCTTGGAATGTCTTTTGATAGATTCCGCAGATCTCTCCGATTTCAGAGACCATGCCCAGAGTTGCGTGCTGCGCCATCTCGTCGCGGGTTAGTTCCGGGTTTATCGTCCGGGCTGCGTCACTCTGATAGACGTTCGCGTCATATTTGTCGTACGTTATTTCCATAACCTGCCTCCTTCATTCATCTCTACCCGCCATGTCGTCGTCCCGCTTCGGCTTTCCCACACGCTGAAGCGAACGATCTGCGTACGCTTATCGGGGCTGAAAGCCACATCGACAGGCTCCGGCTGGGTGTACAGCCCACCGCCAAGCGACTGCCAGAGGTACTTGCGAGCTGTGGATATCTGCCATTCCGTGATCCAGCCTTCGGGCTTCTCGTCGTACAGCACGCGGGGGGTGTTCTCGGCATCCTCGCCCTCGCGCTGCACGGTGACCTTCAGATGGCACATGTCAGAACGGGACATCTTCGTCGTCTCCGAATGCCTGCTGCTGGGCCGGGGTCTGCTTGGGCGCGGGCGGGTTGCCGTGCGCCTTGGCACCGAGCTGCATCTGCTCGGCAATGATCTCGGTCGAGTAGCGCTTGACGCCGTCCTTTTCATAGCTGCGGGTGCGCAGACGACCCTCGATGTAGACCTCGCTGCCCTTCGTAAGGTACTGCTTCGCGGTCTCTGCCTGCCGCCCGAACAGCACGACGTTGTGCCACTCCGTCTCCTCGGTGCGATTCCCAGACTGGTCTTTTCGTGTCCGAGACGTCGCGACGGCGAGCCGGGCGACAGACGTTGCAGACGTCGTCTGTCCCATCTCGGGATCGCGCCCAAGGCGGCCAAGAAGAATGACTTTGTTCACTGATGCCATTTGTTTCTCCTATGCGAGTTGGTTAGTTGATCGGTGTTTCGATCTTTTCTATCTGCAAGTCTTTGAAGGCGTCCGGGTGCATCAGCGCGATCAGCGCGATCAGTCGGTAGAAGTCCTGCAAGAGTCCGGGTTGCCCGTCCTTCTGCATGCCAGCCAGCCGACCGTAGATGTATGCGCGCTCATCAGGCTCCAGCCAGCCCTCAGTCTTCTTCGATACTCTGACAAGCAACCGCTCGCGCTCTTTGTCTGTCAGCAGACCGAGCACTTTCCATGCGACGGAGAAATCCATCAGGCACCGGTAGAGCGTCGCCACTAGCTCATCCCCGTTGACTTCTGTTTCGTCGATAATGATGTCCATGCCGTGCGCCATTACTTGATCCTCAGAGAAGTTCCTGCGGCGCCCAGCTTCGCGCCGGGGATGGTGGCGCCCTCTTTCAGTGCGGCCCGCAGGCCCGCTTTGTCCAGCCGCGGAGCCGGGTGCACCCAGTACTTATCCGGGATCTGAGCCTCGTCGAAAATCTCAACGCTGGGGGCCGTTTTGGCCACGCTGATCCGGAAGTCCGGAGATTCAACCTTCTTAATCCCCTGAGCAGTCATTGCGTCGAGAAGGTACTGCTTGAGGTGCTTGTTGCGATTCTCCAGAGCCTTTCTGCGTTTGTAGATAGCCTCTTCTCGATCCTTCATTTGCTCGATCAACGCCTGGCTGTCGTCCATAAATGCGGCGACAGCGCAAGCTTTGGCGTTGAATGTGACCTGGAGCGAGGAGAGTTCCAATTCAGCGGCGGCGAGAGCTTTTTCGTCATCCACCTCTCCTGTTTCTGCGTCAAAGCAGAGCTGGAGGCGATTGATGGCAGCAGAAAGCTGATCGTTAATTTCGTACAGAGAACTCATGGCCATTCCTTAAAACGGGATGTTTTCGTCAGGTTCGCTAGACGAGGCTTCCTGGATGGGCTCGGAAGTACGAACGCGGAGCGTACGGTCTTTCAGCGTCGCGAGCCTCTTTTCCATCGCCTTTGCCTCGGTGGCTCGGTCGAGGATCTCGGCCGCGGTCATCTTCGTCGTCTTGTCGAACGGCGTGATGATGTTCATGCTGTACGGGTAGCGCTCGTTGCTGGGATCGTTAATCCTCTGGAGGAGCAGGCCAATCGGCTTGTCGATGAGTTCAGGAAAGCGATCAACAGGCGTCACCGTTCCGTTGCGATTCACATCTCCGCTTACAGATACAACCTCCTTCAGGCGAAGAACTGTCATGATGGCGTCCACAATGGCGCGGTTGAATGTCGCTTCGCCATTGATCTTCTGAACGCACATCGAAATGTTGCACCGCTGTCCCTCAACAGACAGGAAGTCAAAATGCATGAACCCAGCGCCGCTGCGTGTTCTGATGAAATAAGCGTCCTTAAAAACGCCCTCATAGGCGCCGCTGATATCAATCATTTGTGCTTTTCCGACAGAGCGAGCGCCCTTAGGATCGAGAGAAAATTTCATTTCATGCTCCTTTAACGTTTGAAGTGATTCCGTAGTAGCTGCATATAGCCGCATCGACTGCAGCAAGGTCGTTGTCGATTTCTGGATCATTGAAGAGTCCCATGGGAGACTTGACGGTGTCTGACCCCGAGTTCTGCGTTGAGAAGAAATAGCGGCCATTGACGACGTGTGTTCTAAGAACTGTGGTGAACAAGCCCTCTACAACAATCTTGTCGTCCAGAAGCTTTCCGAGCGTCTTGATGCGCGTGTTTCCGAACTCGTCCGTTGCTGTGTGAGCAAGGACGTAAACCCGCTTGTCGTGATCGAGATCTGAAGCGGCTTTTGCGATATCGAATCCGGCGCCCCCGATGTCGTTGAACTTGTCGAACGATTTCTCGTTTCTCCGGTTCATGTACATATTCGCTAGGATGTACTGCCAGTCATCGATGACGATGATTTCATCCTTGGCTCTGGACATGACGGCAAGAATCGTTTTAGGGTTGTCGGCGACATAGATATTCCCGCCGTCATCCTTCACCTTAACTTCTCGCCACCCTTTCGGAGGGAAGGGGAGAGGCTTTCTCTCGGGCTGGATGAGTAGCGTTTTGCTCGGATCCAGGTTCCTGAGAGAGCAGGTTTTGCCAGTTCCAGACTCTCCCAAGATCAATGTGGCATAACTCATGTTTGCTCCATAAAAAAATCCGCCTGACTTGCGCCTGGCGGATCTGATGTAAAACTCTAAAATTTTCAACCTACTACAATTTGTAGTAAATTGCTTTGCTTAATTTGTCAGCATCTCAATTATTTTTGCTAGCCTATTAAACTGTTCTCGGAACGAATCCCTGCTGCGCTTCATCGTATCTAGTGCGTAGCCGAATTGTTTTTGCCCAATAATATCTTCGTCAGTAAGTGCAAAAACAGGTTTAGAAAGGCTCTGGCTCATTGCTATAAGTGAATTAAAGTCAGAGATGTGAGCAAGATCATAGGCATTAAGTCCCCCTCCATTTTTAGAGCGGTTGGCATTTAAAACATCCTGAACTGTTCCCCGATCAACTATGCAATCAATTTCTTTTAATGAGGGGATTAAAACGGTATCTATAGCCTTTCTTATCTCATTAATCCATCTGTCAAAGGATTTAGCCGGTTCTTGATTCCTAATGCGGTAGCGCTGTTGAATTGTCCCAAGAAATTGAGGATGATTGGTAAGAGAGGAGCTTGTCCGCCCTGGTACCGATAATTTAAAGCTGTCGATTTCCTGGTGCCATGATTTAATATGTTTTGATAGTGATGAAATTGCTTGCCAGCAGAAGAAATCCGGTGTCGTTGGCACAATGAAATAGTCGCTTGACATCAGCATTACTTCGTTAATTCCGCCAACATTGGGGCTCATATCGTAAATAATGAAATCAAACCCGTCTCTTTCAGCAAGCGATCTGATTAAACGAGGTAATGCCCCAGGAAGGTTTCGTGTGGCGGGGATGCCAACAGCAATTTTCAAAGCAATACTTACCTGAGAGTCCATATCTGAAATATTCAGGCTCCCAGGCAAAAGATATAAATTCTCATTTTGAGTGGGGAAAAGGTTACCTTTTTCATTCCCTAAAATGTTATCTGGAGTATCCCCGTCGATTAATTGCTCAACAATAGTCTTAAGAGTAAGGTTTGCCCGGCTTCCATAAAAATTGTCAAGTCCATCGCTCATTTTCCCGTAACCCAGAACAATCCCCGTCAGGTTACATTGAGAATCCAAATCAACGAGAAGTACCTTATAACCGGCGTCCGCCAGAGCCCACCCTAGATTAAATGCGGTCGTCGTTTTGCTGACTCCGCCTTTGTGATTAAATAAAGAAATTGATTTAAGCATTGCCCGGCCTCTTTGTAGGAAATACATTCTGTGTTCGGCTTATCGCCATTAAAACGTGCCACTAATTTTAACGGCTACTAAAGCGCCCACAGATGCCCTCTGTTAAAAGAGCATGTGTTGGCGTTTTGTCCTTCCTGCACCGGTGGAGACTGCCCCGGGCCTGTGGCTCAGAAGAGCTTCAGGAAGTGAGCCGCGTCAGGTCGTGCAGCTTGTCACTCGGGCTCCCCGGTATGCCGCTGCCGGATCAGAGCCGTCCGGGGAATTTCACCCCTTGAACTTGCCTTTATCGCAAGCCCTTGTGTCTGGATGTGGTCCAGAGATAAGGGTTCGCTTTTCTCCCTGTGGGATGATTGAGTTTGTAGAGGACCTAGCAAGCTCTCTTAGCTCAACCATCCCTTAGGAGAAATCACATGACAGAAAAAGATTCAAACGCCTTTACTTCCGAAGAGGCTGCCCAGATCATCATTGCTGGTATTGAAAAAGGAGCTATCCATTTCCCGTTCCTCCAGGCGTTCGATCATGAGAAGCTTCAGAGCCTTGTTAAGCAGGACATCGAAATGCGAACTTCCAGTAGAGTTCCGTTCGAGAAGGCAATAAACGAGGCAATAAGCAATCGTTTCGCGTCTCAACTTGGCTTTTTGGCTCGAATGGATGCCCTCTACCTTCTCTGTCTCAGGCAGATGCTTGTCACCGGACTTAAGGATGAAGAAGCCAAGAGGATCGTCGATATGGCCGCCAGTCAGTTCATGTAAGTCCTTGAGAACGTCAATCAGGTGGTTTGTTGTCGATCCCCACCTGTGAAAAGACTCAGTGCCGTTCTTGAGCTCGGCCGCCCAGATGTCGCGGGCGGCCTCAGCGGTGATCTTTTTGCCTTCCATCTCACCACTCCTTCCTGTTTCCATTGGTGAGCCCCTCTGTGAGGTAAAGTTCTTGGAGACCAATCCTTATTTCCCTCACAGAGGGGGTGCAGCAATGCTCAATTTCATCAAAGCCATTGAGCCGTTTTTCACTATCATTTCCGCCATAGGAGCCATAGCTACGGCCTATTTCGTCTTCACGGGGCTGGGTTTGAACAGGCCAGATATTTGGATTCACAGCACCGGAATGGTTTCCTCCGATGTTGGGAAAAGGAATCGCCTTTTCTTTGTTGTTCTTTCTGTAAACCGCGTGCCGCCAAACTTTGTGATCAAGAAAATCACAATCAAATGGTGCAAAGTGTTCCCCGAGATCGATCCAGGCAGGCTCTCCGAGAAAGACATTGAACGAATGCAAACGAGCTCCACGGGAAGCCTGACGATTCATAACCTCGACAGAGTTCAGAACCTGCAGGTGTTTTTTATCCCGCCAGAAAACTGGAATGGCATTATTCATTTGGTTCTCCTAGGCTCTTATCTGACGCGCATGAGCTTTGACGTAAGGTTCCGTGACTTTTTTTCAGAGTTCTAGAAAGCTCATCAATTGAAGCGCTTAGCGTGAGAAGGCCGGACCCGATTTGCACTGATAGAAACACAATGGCCACGCAAATCGCAATGCCAGTCAACGAAAGAAAAAATGCCGTCATCTCAGACCCCCGCGATCGCTCGCAGCGCCCAGAGCACCCAGCTGCCGACGGTGCATGCGCCGATGAAGACGAGACCCACAACAGCCGTTACGATCCAGTCTGCTTTGCTCATGTATGGCTCCTTTCTCAGATGCACCGGGCCGTTTTTGCAAGCGCCCTGTCGAAGCCGAAAAGCTCCAAAAGATCGGCTCTTGTGCTGCTGTCCGGGGCGATCCTCTGCCCCTTGTAGACGGCTGACATGTCCCCGTGGTCGTCAGTGAAGACCACTTGGGCTTCCCACGTGTGGCACGGGAAGTTCTTGTCACCAAAGGTGGCGGCCTCGGGCCGGCGGATGAAGACCAGTTTGGTGCCCTTGCTGGGGAAAACCGCGAAACAGAGTTCCATTTTCTTTTCCTCTTCGCCGAATTTGAAAACCGGCTCGCGTATGTAGTTTTAACTTCGTTATGAGGAACTATAGCTACAAATTTAAGAAAAGTAAAGCTACGCAGTTCCGAAGATAAAACTACGTAGCACAAGTTTGTCCCACATCAAGAGGAACAAAAAAACCGCCCTGCTAGGGCGGCGCATTTAAAGATTTGGCCTTTTAAAAGGGGCCGCTACCAGACCTGTCAACGACCCTCCCAATCAAGTAAAACTTCGACATTTCGTTTGGCAATATTTCTTCATCTTCCATGTTGGGGTTTTCGGAATGAACAATTACGCCGCCGTTCAGCTTTTTGTATAACCGTTTGACTCGCACTTCGTCGGCAAAGCAAAACGCATACACCTTACCGGAAACTATTGGGAATTTTCGGCAATCACAGAGGATCGTGTCCCCGTCGAACAGTATTGGCATCATGCTGTCACCGTGTACCTTTAAGCGGCGGCACTGAGCCGGATTTAGCCCGCGTTCCGTGAACCATTCTCTGCGATAGTATGCAGGCTTAGACTCTGTTGCCTCTTCAAAAGATGGGGAATCCTCAGATCCGGCTCCGCAGCGTACGCGATATTCGGGAATGATAATGTAGTCGTCGGAGCTTTTTGATTCATCTGAAGGCAACACCATCGAGTCGCCGGGATTTCCGACCCCTTCTGTGAGCCATTTCAGGCTAACGCCTAAAAACTCAGAAGCCTTAATTGCGTTGATGGCGGTCAAT
This sequence comes from Mesosutterella faecium, assembly GCF_022809315.2. Taxonomy (NCBI): domain Bacteria; kingdom Pseudomonadati; phylum Pseudomonadota; class Betaproteobacteria; order Burkholderiales; family Sutterellaceae; genus Mesosutterella; species Mesosutterella faecium. The sequence goes on from NZ_JAKZJU020000001.1 coordinate 2,322,938, forward strand.
TGCTTTGTTTTTCCGTTGAACCAATTACTGACCGACGGATGAGACAGCCCGCAATATCTGGCCAATTCAATCTTTGTCTTGCCAGACTTTGTAAGCGCAATTTCCAATCTATCTTTAAGTTCTGACATAGAGCCTCCCGTAGGAAATACTACCGAACAAAAGAAAACCAAAGGACGGGGTTGTAGTTTCTTTTTATGTAGCTATAATTACTTAAAAGTAAATTACCACTACGTAAGCGAAATTATGACTACGTGTAGACGAAACAGAAGGCTCGACCCTGAAAGGTCAGAAAAGGTAATCGATGCCTTGGGAGGTGTTGTTTCTGTTGCCAAGACGTTCGGCATTCGACATCCGTCAGTTTCAGCATGGAAGAAGGTCGGCATACCAGAAGACAGACTCCAGTTTCTTCAGGTGAGATACAGAAAAGTGCCGGCTGTAGCCGAGACTCTCGATTTTCACCCGTGGCGCGACCGCGAATAAGAGAGTGCCATGTCGTACAGGGCGATGGACTGGGCCGCATCAGTTGATGTTGAAACTTCGCAACAGAGGCTTTGCCTCATGCTGTTGGCTTGGCACATGAGTGAAAGAACGGGGGAGTGCTTCCCGAGTCAAGCATTGCTTGCGAAAGAGGCACACATCAGTCTTCGCGCCGTGCAGTACGCCTTGTCTCAACTGGAACAAAAGAACCTCATCACCAGACGAGCAGAGAAGGATGATCGAGGCGTGATAGTCCGCACTCTCTATGCGATGTCTATATCGAATAGGGTGTCGCAAGGCGTGCAGGACGTGTCGCATACCGTGCATGAGGGTGTCGCACAGGGTGCGGGAGGGTGTCGCACGGATTGCACCGGGGTGTCGCATACCGTGCATGAGGGTGTCGCACAGGGTGCATGTAAACAAGGAATAGAACAAGGAATTAAACAAGGAACTGAACAGGGGATAGAAGCTCTTCCTCCCTCCCCGCCTCCGGCGAGGAGGAAGACCGCGTTCCCCTGCCCACCAGAAATCAACCCTGAGGCATGGGACGCGTGGATGCAGGTTAGGAAAGCAAAGAGGACGGGCGGAATCACGGAGTATGGGTGGAAGCTCTTCTGCAATCAAGCGGCTAAGGCTGGACTAACACCAGCGCAGGCGATAGATCTCTGCATAGAGCGGGGATGGCAAGGATTTAAAGCCGAGTGGCTGAAGAGAGAGCAGGAACCGGAGGACGACTTCAAACGCATGGGTAGGCAGGAACGAGAAAGGCAGAGGCTTGCGAAGCAGCAGGGTCAGGCGCCGGCGCCTTCTTCGAAGCCCGCTTCTGAACCACAGAACCACGACGACGAAATCTACGAGGAACTCAATGGACTCTTTTGAAGCCGCACGGATCGACCGTCATGCTCCATTCGGACCGGTGATCTACATCACCTTCCGATCAAAGGTTTTTCCGGATCACGCAACACCAAGGCTCAAGGTCAACTGGGGCTTCGGTGACGGCGAGGAAGATCTCGTTCCATACGTTGACGACGAGGTTTTTATCGATCCATTGGACAGGTTCCAGGACGTGGACTGGCGATTCTGCCGGGGGCATTCCGTTTCCGTGAAGTCTGAGGAGGGTATGGATCCGGTGATGTGGGCCTGCAGAGACAACATATTGAACGCTGATCCGTGCTTCGCTTCTTTCCTGGACTCAACCGACAGAATGGAGGTTTACAGAGATGGCAGATGTCTTTGCAGGGACCGTTGAACCGGCAAAAACCCGCGGCGCCTGGAGCGACTACAACGCCCGGATTGCCGAGGACATCGTCAAGTGCGGACAGCTGCAGGGCGATATCGCTTCGGAGTTGATGTACCCGGCCAGTCGGCTTGCAGGAAAGAATCCGCTCGTGAAGTCCTTTGACTTCCGTCCTTCGGAACTCACTATCTGGGGCGGCGAAAACGGAGCGGGAAAGTCAGCCCTTATGAATCAGCTTGCTCTTTCCATGATGTCTCAGAGCCAGAAAGTTTGTTTGTTCTCGTTCGAAATGGATCCGAAGCGGACGCTGATCAGCTGCATGCGCTGCGCTTTTGGCCGTTCGCCCACGACTCAGGATCTTTTCCCTTTCTTCGACTGGGCGAACGATTTGCTCTACATCTACAGGAACCAGGGCGCTATCAGCGCGGAGTACTGCGCAGACGGTGTCTTCTACGCCGCGAAAATGCTCGGGTGCCGGCACATCGTTGTGGATAACCTCATGATGCTCACGACTGGAAACAGCTCGGACTCGGTTATGCAGTCTCAGAAGCGCGTGGTCCAGACCATGAAAGAAATCGCTATCGCAACCGGCGCCCATATCCATCTTGTCGCGCATCTTCGCAAGCCGGCGAATGGTCAGGGGCAGAACGCGAAGCCGTCCCGTTTTGACATCTCCGGATCGTCAGACATCAGCAACCTGGCCGATAACGTGGCCTTGCTCAGGCGCAATCGAGAGAAGGAGCAGCAGATTATCGACGGCGGATTTCGTAATGACCAGTGGGACTCTGAACCGGATGTCCTTCTGACAGTAGATAAGCAGCGAGCAACCGGAGACTCAAGCATGACGCCGCTCTGGTACGACAAGCCTAGCGGCCAGTTCTGCATAAGCTCAGCTCGGTATCTGCAGGACTACATGCCGTCCGGGATGTCCGGAATCGACACGACAAAACCGCATCAGCTCGATGCCATTCAGGGACTTAAGGAAAGGAGCAAGCCATGGGAACCGATATGAGCTACTGGAGCAACCAGCTCGCAGCTATAGACGCAGAAGAACTCAAGAAACAAAAACGACGAGAAAGAGCTGTTAAAGAAAGAATGCGAGCGATTGGAAGACAAAAAAAGCCTCGAAAACCCCGAAAGCCCCGCACGAAACTCATCGCTTCCCAGGGAGAAATCGAAATTATTTCGAGAGCCTGGGCGTGCATGAATCATTCAGATTTCTGCGCGGGTTCAAAAGTAAGCAGGAAAACCGTGTGGGCAATTTTGAAAATGTATCCGGTGTCAAACTGGTCTATCGACAAAGCTTTGTCATTCGCGAAAACGGTGGAGATTAAATGATTTTTAAGACTCGGCATAAAAACTACGCCCTGGAGGGGCTCAGGGCCAGAGGTCGTCTCAAAACAGGCGAGCTGAACAAGACCGAGCAGTCGTACTCCGATTACTTGGAGGGAGAAAAGCGCTCAGGACGCATCTTAGATTTTTGGTTCGAGAGCATGAAGCTCAAAGTGGCTGATGGCTCATGCTGGTACACGCCGGATTTCGTCGTTCTTCGCCCAGATGGCAGGATCGAGCTGCACGAAGTGAAAGGCGCTCCAGCGGTGTTCATGGACGACGCGAAGATCAAGTGCAAAGTCATTGCCGACAAATACCCGTTCGATTTTTTTGTTATCTATCCCCGACGCAAAAAAGACGGCGGCGGGTTCGATGTTCTTCCTTACCCTGGCAGGAGATAGTCCGATGCATAGCTACACATGGCACGTCGTTGCGCAAATGCGGGATATGCCCAAAAACGGCAAGAGGGTTCTCTTCGAGGCCCGCTCCGGGTTTCGCTTCTATGGCAAGCGAACGGGCAGGGAAACAGTCGAGATGCTCTTAACTGGCAGAGAAATCTCATGGGTTCTTATCAAAATGTGGGCGGAGGAAGAAACGCCGGAGAACGAAGGAGCGATCGAGCGAGGACGGCGGTTTAATAGGAGTGGCTTCGATGGACGTTGAGCAAAGATTGCGCAACTGGGGGAGGTGGAGCAGGACTGGAAGCGGTTCGCACGCACAGGCTTCGCCTATCTACCGCATGATGAGGGAGAACAATCCGGACTACGAAGTGGAGCCTTCGGCGCGGCTGTTCTATGACGAGCAGGACGCAATGCGCGTGGACAAGGCGATCACAAACGCCAGGCTCTACCCGTATGAGAAGGAAATGCTGAAGATGCGCTACATCCAGCTCTGCAATCGGACTTTCATCTGCCGGTACGAGAGGATCCTTTACCGAGAATTCGACACTCTCATGGCGATAGCCGTAGCGAAAGTGAAGCACGAGCTTGAATTCGATGTATAATTTCCATTACAACTTGAACGGTGACCCTGTGTCTTTAAACCTGCCTTTTGGCGGGTTAGGCGCACCAAAAAGAAACGTGAACCCCGGTCAGAGATGATGCGGGGTTTGTTTTTGGGGTACGATTGTTTCGTACCATTTGCTCGACTTGTCGACATGGAAAAAAACAGTCGCAGTTTCGCCATTAGATTTGAAGGCCCGGCCCTGGACGACCATACAATGGATGTTGCCCAGCTGGCTCCGGCGCTTTTGGCTGTAAATGACGCACTAGTCGAGTTGAATTCTGCTGTCAATAAAGACGACGCCAAGGTTCGTCTTAAGGTTTCGGCCGACTTTAAGCCTGGCAGTTTTATCATCAACCTGACTTTAGACGTTGGCTTACTTACCCAGATTCAGGATTTTTTGCTCAGCCCGGCAACAACAGCAACATGCAACGCCTTCACCCTAATCGAAGCGTTTATTGAGATCTTGGGGCTTAAGAAGTTTTTGGAAGGATATAAGCCAGACGCCGTTAACTGGAACGAAGATAAATCAAAAGCAACCATTGTGTTCAATAACAACACGATGATTGTGAATAACTATACCTATTATGGGTATAAAAACATTAAGTGCCGCGAAGCTTGTTCTAGGATTGCCGATCCTCTTTGCCAAGAGGGAATAGACGCCATTTCTGTTGCGACAGAACAGCGAGAATTTAGGCTTGAAAAAGCTGATCTTGATTCCTTTCAGAGGCCGGAAGAAAGCCTGGAAATTAACTCTCATGTAAATGAAGCGGCTCTGCTTATTGAGACGGCGTCATTCAAAGATGGCGGAAAATGGAAAGTATCTTTAGGAGAAAAAAACTCGATTTTTGCTTCTATCGAAGATACGGAATTTCTAGCTCGCATCGATGAAGGAAAAGAAAGATTCGGCAAGGGCGATGTTCTCATTGTCGATCTTGAAACAAAGCAAATGGTGGAAGGTGGAAAGCTTGTTATTCGCTACTCCATCCTTAAGGTGAAGCAGCATAAACCAGGGGTGGAACAGCTAGAGCTTTTGTAACCTTCTATAGGAAACGAATTCAAGCCCGAAGGTCGGAAGATCTCCGGGCTTAATTTTTATGCCGGTGGAGTGTGGAAACGAGTTCTCGAAAGAGGCCGTCTTGCCAAGCGCATTCCATCGGCACCAGTTACGCCGGGGCTTCGCCCTCCTTTTAACGTACGCGATGCTGTTACCTGCAGCGAAGCTCCGGCACCCCTATTGCAGCCGACTCTCCTAAGTGCGGTGCTTTCGCCGGGGTCGAAAGGCTCCGGCTCTTTCTATTTGGAATCGCCATGTCCTTTATGAACACCGATGTTGAAAAAGCTATTGGTGATTTGGACCAGCGCCTGATGATGGTTGAGGCAAAGGTCCGGCTCGGCGAGCAGAAAGAGCAGAAGCAATGGGCAGAAAGTGCGGCTAGATCTGAGGCTCGCTTTAATCGTTTCATTGGCGGCCTGTGGGGCGCGATTATTGCGCTTTCGATTGTTCTTATCGTTCTCTGGGCTAAGAAAACAGGAATTTAATTGCCTCGCTTATCAAGACCACAACAAGGGCTACAGGCCCAGCAACGATGAGACTCATTCTCCTTGTTTGCTGTGCTCTTCTTTCAGCTTCGGCTTTGGACTCCAATGCGATTTGCCTTTGCAGTGTTTCGTTTTGCGCGTTGATTCTTTCAAGTGTTTGTACAAGGACACGGGCAAACGAGCAGGCGCTGTTATCAACGCTTGCAGCCATTTGGTGCGCGGCGTCACTAACAAATCCATTTGGAAATGGATTGGCTCTGATTAAGGTTTGAAATAAGCATGAGGATGCATAGTCAATTAGTTCTTTCTCGTGCTCTGTGATTGCCATTCTTGAACTCCTTTGTTTCGTGACGGTATGCCTCTGCTCCACATCTGCGCCTATCCGGGATGCCAGGCGGCCATACCTTTGACTGATAAGTATTGCTCAAGGCACAAAGAGAAAGGCAAAGAGCTAGCCGCCGAGCGCGAAGCGAGAAGAAAGAGATTCAAGGGAACGGCTTCGCAGCGTGGCTACGGTTCAAAGTGGCAGCGCCTGCGGGCCCAATTCCTTAAATCTCATCCTCTTTGTGAGGAGTGCAAGCGGCAAGGCCGGCTGACTAAAGCCACGGATGTTGATCACATCATCCCGCATCATGGCGACCCAAAGCTAATGTGGGATCAGAGCAACTGGCAGGCTCTGTGCCACGAATGTCACAGCCGCAAGACCGCTAAAGAAAACGGTGGGTTCGGTAACTCAGTGCTTTGAGAAGCGGTTGTTAAGGTCCGCAATGATTTTGGGTTGAGTAATAAGTATCTCGACGGCTGAATTGATCAGAGTGGATAAGCTTTCTGCGGTTCCTTTGGGGTCGAGCCCAGACTTGTCCAAGCTGTCTAATGTTCCCGCGTGAACAAATTCATTACCGGCAAATCGGCAGACATTTAGAAGGCTTTCGATCTGAGTGTTTCTCTTCGAAACTTCACTAATTTTAGAGGCTAAAGTTTTCTGGTCGTAGCCCAGCCAAGTTAAAAGTTGTTCGAGGCAAAGTCTTAACAGCATGCATGATCCTCTTGGCGATCTAGTGAGGATGCTCTGAGCTTCTCGAAATGTTTTCGCAGCTGGCTCCGGCATGTCTTTATGCGGTGCAACGTCTTTGTAATCCGGATAGACAAGCTCTTTATTCACCCAGAGAGCGGGCTTGTTGCAATTGAAGCAAACAGAGATGGCTGCTTCTTCGCTCTTAAAGTCTTCTGAGAAGTCCTTTTTTATAGAAACCCAGTGCATTGTGGCCAAAACACCACAGTGCGGACAGGTGAACGCGTGAGCCTTAAATTTAGGTTCGTTCATAGAGGTGCTTATGTCGGTTGAGAATAAAGTGTCCTGCCTTTCCTCTGTATATAAGGGCATTGGCGAGGCTAGAAAGATTTTAGATCGACTGGCCGAGATCACGGACAAAAGATTCAGCGGAGAAGTGCTGCCGCTTGAAGAGATCGTTTCTCTGTCGTCGCAGCTTGACGAATGCAAGACCGATATTGAAATCAAGCTCATTGAGTCCGAGCAGGTCGACAGCAGGGGGTAGGGGGATCAGATTTTGAAATCGAAAAACCTCAAGACCGCGCCCTTAGTCAATTTTTTGCGTACGAACATCGATTTTTGAAAATGCCGGCCAGACGAGTTTCAGACGAGGACAAGCGGGCGAGCGGGGTTCATTTGAGCGCGAGGAGCGTCACGGTGCGTCATGACGGCCGCCCCTGGCTGTCTTCTGATCCCCCGAAGGGGCTGACAGGAGACGCTCGCGACGCCTGGACGAATGTGCTCGCCAATGTCCCGGCGGGAACGCTTAAAGCCACGGATGTCGCGGTTTTCGAGCGCTGGTGCCGCAACTACGCCCTGTATCGGAAGCTGGCGAAGATGGTTGAAAGGTCCGACGGGTCGTGCCTGATCACCGTGGACGACAAAGGAAATAGGCGAGCGGCCCCGGAGTTTCTGATGATGCAGCAGGTCGATTCAACCCTGCTGAAGCTTGAGAAAGAGCTTGGTTTCACCCCCGTTTCGCGCACGCGCGCGCCCGTAGCGGAAAGCGAAGAAAAGGATTCAAGCAACCCGTTTGAGAACTGATGAAAAAGCCTGACTACGTTGCCATAGCAAAGAAGTATATGAGCGACGTGCAGGACGGGACTGTGCCTGCGTGCCGCTATGTGAAAGAGGCGGTAGAGAGGCAGAAGGAAGACCTGAAGCGGTGGCGGGGCAATGACGGCGACTTCTACTTTGATGAGAAAGAGGCCGGCCGCCCATGCTGGTTCATTGAGAACCTGACTCACACCAAAGGCGAGCTGGCAGGCCGGCAGATTCATCTCGAGCCGTGGCAGGTCTTCGTCCTCACGACGCTTTTCGGGTGGAGGTCGAAGGCTGGCAACAGGCGCTTCAGGTCGGCGTATGTCGAAGTGCCCAGAGGAAACGGAAAGTCGACCCTGCTCTCCGGCATCGGCCTCTTCTGTTTGTGCGCAGATCACGAGCCCGGCGCCGAGGTCTACAGCTTTGCAACGACCCGCGAGCAGGCGAAGATCGTCTTTGGCGACGCCCAGACGATGGCTGAAGGCAACAAAGCCCTTCAGGACGCTTACGGCCTTAAGGTCACAGCGCACGCCATTGTCGTCCCGGGCACGCACAGCATGTTCCAGGCGAAGAGCTCCGAGGGCTCCACGCTGGACGGCTTGAACACGCACCTCGCGATCATCGACGAGTTGCACGCGCATAAAAAACGCGATGTTTTCGATGTGGTTGAGACCAGCCTGGGTAAAAGACGCAATTCGCTGATGGTCTCGATTACGACCGCAGGCGTGGACCGTACGGGGATCTGCTATGAGCAGCGCAATGTCGTGACCAAGGTCCTTTCGAAGTCGATTCAGGACGAGTCCTACTTTGGAATCATCTACACGCTGGACCCTGAGGACGACTGGAAGACGGACGAGGCTCTGGCGAAAGCGAATCCGAACTGGGGCGTTTCCGTCCGACCGGAGGTCATCCGGGCGCTGCAAGCTAAGGCGATAGCGACGCCGGCGGCGGAAAACAACTTCAAAACCAAACACCTCGACATCTGGTGCAACGCTGATGTCGGATGGATGGACATGAAGGCGTGGGACGCCTGCGCTGACGAAAGTCTTGATGAGACGGATTTCGACGGCCAGCCCTGCTGGCTGGGTCTCGACCTTGCCTCCACTAACGACATGACGGCGAAGGTGAAGCTTTTCCATCGGACCATCGGTGGAGAAAACCACTACTACCTGTTCGGAGACTATTGGCTTCCGAGGACGGCCGTTGAGCGGGCAAAGAACAGCCAGTACCAGGGCTGGGAGTATCTGGGATGCCTGCATGTGAACGAGGGTCCGGTAACGGACTACGGGCTCATTAAGGATTCGATCCTTGAGGACTGCGGGCGCTACGAAGTTCAGTCCGTGGCCTACGACCCGTTTCAGGCCGTGCAGCTCTCCAAGGAGCTCTCGGACGACGGCGTCCCGATGGTGCTCTGCAAGCAGACGGTGGCGAACCTCTCGGATCCCATGAAGCAGTTTCAGGCGTTGGTGCTTGATCACCGCCTGCATTTCAACGGCGACCCTGTCCTCACATGGATGGTGAGCAATGTGGTCTGCCACGTGGACGCCAAAGAGAACATCTACCCAAGAAAGGAAGTCTCGGAGAACAAGATCGACGGAGTGGTGGCGGCCATCATGGCGCTCTCCCGCGCCCTGCTGAATGAAGACCACCAGGCAATGGATTTGAATGAGTTTCTTGAACTATGAAGATAGCTTCTATTTTTGGGTCCATCGCCCACTGGGCCGGATGGGGCTCGCCGATTGGCGATGTCTCAGGCCTTCAGCGAAGGGAGCCCACGGGGCCGGCGATAAGCGGCGTTCAGCCTATCCCTCCGGACCACGGGCTCCAGATGTCGGCGGTCTGGTCCTGCGTCACGCTGCTTGCTGAGACCATAGCGTCTTTGCCTGTCGTTGTTTATCGCAGGGATAGAGACGGAAATCGCACCGAGGCTCGCGATTCGCGGGTATGGCAGGTGCTGCGCAGCCCGAATGCGGCCATGACGGCGCACGATTTTTGGGTTGCGATGGGGCTGAATCGCTTCCTTCGCGGCAACGGCTACGCCCTGATCGCTAGAGACGGAGCGGGGCAGCTGGTGAGCCTCACGCCGCTCGCGGCCGATCAGATGGAAGTGGGCGTTGTCGACGGCGAAGTTGTTTACCAGTACTACAAGGACGGCAGCATCTATTACTTCAAGGCAGACAAGATCCTGCACTGGAAGGGTCTTGGAAACGGCATTGTCGGGCTTTCAACGCTTGAGTACATGCAGGCCACCACGACAGAACTCGTGAACGCCCAGAAGAACGCCACGACCATGTACGGCAACGGCAACCAGCTCACAGGCCTTCTCATGATTGATCAGGACCTGAACAAGGATCAGATC